>CAUSFO010000006.1:0-40631 GCA_963530895.1 uncultured Flavobacteriaceae bacterium
AGAACCATCGCAGATGAGCTTACGGTGGCTGTTTTCGCGAAGATATTAACTAAACTGAACCTTTATGATGAGAATTTTCAGTTTAAGACTTGGATTTTGACCATTGCACAAAATTCAGTGATAGATTATTGGCGAAAAAAATCAAGAGAGGAAGTCTTTACAGATGATTTTAAAGATGTTAAAAACGAATTTGAAAAATCTCCAGAGGAATTATTGATTTCCAAACAGCAGCAGCAGCATATCGTCAGCACAATAGCTTCCATGGATGCCCAATACAGGAAAATCATAGAACTGAGATTCTTCGAGGAAAAAAGCATAAAAGAAATTGCAGAAACTCTGAATATTTCGGTTGCAAATACGAAAGTGAGGATAATGAGAGCAAAAAAAATATTAGCCGAATTATTAAAAAACGAATAAAAAACAATGAACAAAGAGGTTTCCGAGACAAACACCATAACCAATAAACCCAAGTGGATAAGGGTAAAACTCCCAACGGGAAAAAACTACCGAGAACTCCGCTCATTGGTTGATAAATATAAGCTGAACACCATCTGCCAGAGCGGTTCCTGCCCAAATATGGGAGACTGCTGGGGCGAAGGAACGGCTACCTTTATGATTTTAGGGAATATATGCACTCGTTCGTGTGGTTTTTGTGGAGTAAAGACTGGGAAGCCACTGGATGTAAACTGGGAAGAGCCAGAAAAAATAGCCCGCTCCATCAAACTAATGAAAATAAAACATGCTGTTATCACCTCCGTAGACAGAGATGATTTGAAAGATATGGGCTCTATCCTTTGGGCAGAAACAGTGAATGCCGTGAGGAGAATCTCTCCCGAGACCACATTAGAAACACTTATTCCTGATTTCCAAGGAATTACAAGACACCTTGACAGAATGATAGAAGTGGCGCCAGAAGTCATTTCGCACAATATGGAAACCGTGAAAAGGCTGACACGAGAAGTAAGAATTCAGGCTAAATATGAAAGAAGCCTAGATGTCCTCAAATACCTGAAAGACTCAGGACAGCGAAGAACAAAAACAGGAATAATGCTGGGGCTGGGCGAAGAAAGAGATGAAGTTTTCCAAACCATAGAAGACATAAGAAATGCTAATGTGGATGTAATCACCATTGGGCAGTATCTACAGCCAAGTAAAAAACACCTGCCTGTGAAAAGATTTATCCCATTGGAAGAGTTTGAAGAGTATAGAGTTTTCGCGGAAAATCTGGGATTCAGGCATGTAGAGAGTTCGCCTCTTACAAGAAGTTCTTACAGAGCAGAAAGACATATTTTATAACTAAATAATAATTTAACTTAAATTTTATATTATGAAAATTACATCATTAGGTATTTCGCTTTTAGCAGGAGCTTATTTCCTTACTTCCTGCACCACGCAGAAAAATGCAACAGAACAAAAAGTAATGGAGGTGAAAAAAGAAGAAAACCACGCTCATGCCCAGCAGCATGACCATGGGATTGCTCTTGATTTGATGGATACTTCTGTGCGTCCGCAAGATGATTTTTACAACTATGTAAACGGCGGATGGATGAAAACCGCTGTAATTCCTGCTGATAAATCTACTTGGGGTTCTTTCCAAGAATTGAGAGAAAAAACGGATGAAAATTCACTAAAAATCCTAAAAAACATCCTTTCTGAAACTTACCAAAAAGGAACTGAGGGACAGCAGATTCAGGATTTGTATGCTACATACATGGATATGGACAAGCGTAACGCAGACGGCATCAAACCTATCGAAAAGGATTTAGAAGAGATAAACTCTATCAGAAACCTGAAAGACCTTCAAAACTACCTTATAGGAGCGGTAAGAACTGGCGACAATCCGCTATACGGATGGAGCGTTTATACAGACCTGAAAAACTCTAAGATGAACGCTGTTTATCTTGGCGGGCCTCGTTTAGGTTTAGGAAAAGATTATTACCAAAAAGAAAATGAAGCGAACACTAAAACTATCGCTGAATACAAGAAATATGTGGCTTCTCTATTGCAGATTTTAGGTTACAAAAATGCTGATGCTACAGCACAGAAAATCGTAGATTTTGAAAAGAGTTTAGCTAAAACTATCCTAACTAACGAGGAAGGAAGAGATGCTAACGATACAATCCAAAAACAACTGCTGAACTTTCTAAGATTGTAAAAAATGTAAATTTGGCTAACTATCTGAAAGAAGCAGGAGTAAACACAGACCGCGTGATTCTATCCGAGCTGAAATATTACCAAAACCTTGATAAATTCATCAATAGTAATAATATTGCTCTAATCAAAGATTACCTAAAACTTCGCCTTCTTTCTGGAAGTGCATCAAGCCTTGACCAGAGATTGGATAAAATCAACTTTGATTTTTACAGCAAATATCTACAAGGACAAAAAGAACAAAGAGCTATGGACAAGAGAGCTCTTAGCCTAATCAACAGCGTTCTTGGTGAGGCTTTCGGAAAATTATATGTACAAAAATATTTCTCTCCAGAGGCTAAACAAGAAATGGAAATCCTGATAGGTTACCTGAAAAAGGCTTACCACAAGCACATCAGCGAACTAGAATGGATGTCCAGCGAAACAAAAACTAAAGCTCTAGACAAGTTACACAAATTCTCTGTAAAAGTAGCCTACCCGAACAAATGGGAAGATTACTCTAAACTAGTAGTAGAATCGCCTAAAAATGGGGCTTCGCTTTATTCTAACCTAAAAAATGTAGCTGAATGGAGCTACGAGAAAAGCCTAGAAAAAGTAGGAAAACCTGTAGATAAAGAAAAATGGGGAATGCCGCCTCAAACGGTGAACGCCTACTACAGCCCTACGAACAACGAAATCGTATTCCCAGCGGCTATTCTACAAGCGCCTTTCTTTGATTTCAAAGCTGACCCAGCGGTCAATTTCGGAGGAATAGGAGCGGTTATCGGACACGAGATTTCTCACGGATTCGATGACGGAGGAGCTCGTTTCGATGGAGACGGAAACCTCAACAACTGGTGGACAGAGCAAGACCGTAAGAATTTTGACATCAAAGTAAAACAACTTGCCGAGCAGTACAGCAAATACGAGCCTGTAAAAGGAAGTTTCGTAAATGGTGTATTTACCAGCGGTGAAAACATCGCAGATTTAGGTGGTGTTGCTATCGCCTACGATGCTCTTCAAATGTACCTAAAAGAAAGAAAAAATCCAGGTGTCATCAGCGGTTATACCCAAGAGCAAAGATTTTTCCTAAGCTGGGCTACTATTTGGAGAACTAAATCTACAGAGCAGTACCTCATCAACCAAGTGAAAACAGACCCACACTCACCAGGGTTCTACCGAGCTTTCGCTCCGCTTATCAATGTGGATGCTTTCTACAAGGCATTTAATGTAAAAGAAGGAGACAAACTCTATAAAAAACCAGAAAACAGAATCAAAATCTGGTAAGAAAACCATAAAAAATCCATCACGAAATGTGATGGATTTTTTATCTATTTATCTCTTCCCATTTATTCGGACTGTTTTCCTCAAAATTTATTTTAAATTAAAAAAATTAGGGATTTTATTTTTCAATGAATACCAAATATATAGATGAAAACTCAAAACCAGCTCCTGCAAGACAATATATAATATTATCGCAAAAACCAATGATATACATAGCCGAACCCTGCTATTTTTCATCATTCTTCACAGTTTTTAAAATCTTCTGTTTTCAAAGGAGGCAGGGAAATAGCCTTTCTCAATGAATCACTTTTTGCTCTATCTTTTATACAAGGTTTCCCAAATTTAGTCCCATAATAAACCCTTCTATTATTTCCTTTTTTAGACCAATAGTATTTATCAAGAACTGCAGCCAAAAACTCTCTTTTCATATTTCCTTTTTCTACTTCTTGAAGAAGAAGATTCCTAACATCATCTTCTTTAACCACTCGGTGTGGATTATGAAGAAGAATAGCAACAGCCGCTGCCTGAACACACTCTTGGTCTTTCAAATTTCTTTTCCCGACATTTTTAGGGTTAGGATATCCATTTTCTTTGATAATAGTAATAAGGCGATAAAAATTAGCTGAATCTATTTTAGGCATGATTTCACTCCTATTAAACTTAATATCATAATTACGAATCCCTTGGTCAAGACCATACATTGCACACAATTCAAAGGCTAAACTATTTTTTGAAGTTCTTTTACTCTGTGCCGAACATCCATACAAAACCACAAATAAAAGAAGAACTTTTATAAACACACTTACTTTACTATTTTTTACCTTTTACATATCTTATTTTTATTTTATTCCTAATTTCTACTGATTATTGTTCCCAAAGATAATTAAATTTTCGGCGCAGAGTAGCATAATTTTGTTGTAAATTTGTAGGATTATTAAATCTAATAAGAATGTCAAAGCCGAAAAAGGAGCAAAACGAATATATAGAAATCTACGGAGCACGCGAACACAACCTGAAAAACATCGATGTTAAAATCCCCCGAAACCAGCTGGTAGTCATCACTGGGCTTTCTGGCAGCGGAAAATCTTCCCTCGCGTTTGATACCATCTTCGCCGAAGGACAGCGCCGCTACATCGAGACTTTTTCTGCCTATGCCCGCCAGTTTTTGGGTGGTCTGGAGCGCCCTGATGTGGACAAGATAGAAGGGCTCTCCCCTGTCATCGCCATCGAGCAGAAAACGACCAACAAAAACCCCCGCTCCACAGTAGGCACCGTTACAGAGCTTTACGACTTCCTGAGGCTGCTCTTTGCGCGGGTTTCAGATGCCTACTCGCTCACCACTGGCAGAAAGCTGGTCAGCTACACGGAAGAGCAGATTTTAGAAGCGATAAAATCCAACTACAAAGATGAAAAAGTCCTGCTCACCGCTCCTGTAATCCGTGCAAGAAAGGGACATTATCACGAACTTTTCGTGCAGATGGCGAAGAAAGGCTATAGCCAAGCTCGGATTGATGGGCAGCTGCAAGACATTGAATATGATTTAAAACTTGACCGATACAAAAATCACGATATAGACATCGTTATAGACCGCTGGATTATCGGCGAAAGCGCTACCGAATCCCGTATGGAGAAATCCCTCCGCACGGCTTTAGACATGGGCGAAGGTGTCATCGGAATACAGAAATTCGGTTCAGATGAAATAGAATATTTCTCTAAAAACCTAATGGACGAAGACACAGGGCTTTCCCTCGCACAGCCAGAACCCAATACTTTTTCTTTCAATTCTCCGAAGGGAAGCTGTCCGCACTGCAAGGGACTTGGAATGATAAAAAAAATCAACACCGATTTCTTTGTAGAAAACCCAAAACTATCCATCTCCGCAGGTGCTTTGAAGCCTTTGGAAACTTATAAATTCAGCAAATGGGTATTGGCACAGATTAGCAGTATTTTAGAGCTTTATGGACAGAGTCTGGACACGCCTTTTGAGAAAATCTCTCCAGAGGCGCTGGACTACATCTACAACGGCATTCACCTGCAAGAAACACGCGAACTGAAACACGCTGGAATCAGCAAAAAGATAAAAATAGAATTTGATGGACTGATTTCCCATTTGGAGCAAATCATCGAAGACAAAGAAAACTACGGAGCCACACAGATAGAACGCGATTTCACGGTGGAACAAATCTGCCCAGAGTGCAACGGCGCAAGGCTTCAGGCATCAAGTTTAAGTTTTAAAATCGATGGTAAAAACATCGCTGAAGTGGCTGCATTGAGCCTTTCTGACCTAATGGACTGGCTGAATGATGTGGAAAATACTTTCTCCGACAAAAATAAAATCATCGCCTACGAAATTCTAAAAGAAATAAAATCCAGACTACGATTTCTACTGGATGTCGGTCTGGAATACCTCAGCCTCAGCAGAAGTTCTAAAACCCTCTCTGGCGGCGAGTCCCAGCGAATTCGTCTGGCTACACAGATAGGCTCTCAGCTGGTAAATGTGCTTTATATCTTGGATGAACCAAGCATCGGGCTTCATCAGCGAGACAATGAAAGACTCATCAATTCCCTGAAAAACCTCCGCGACATCGGAAACTCGGTTTTAGTGGTGGAGCATGATAAAGATATGATTTTAGAAGCGGACGAAGTTTTAGACATCGGCCCTAGAGCAGGAAAACACGGCGGCGAAATTCTTTGGCAGGGAAAACCAAAGGATTTATTAAAGGCTGATACCATTACCGCTGACTACATCACTGGAAAAAGAAAAATAGAAATCCCAAAAGAACGAAGACACGGCAACGGAAATTCACTGCTGCTGAAAGGAGCTACAGGAAACAACCTAAAAAATGTAAATCTGGAAATTCCTTTGGGCAAATTAGTGGTCGTTACGGGTATCTCTGGAAGCGGGAAATCCTCTCTTATCAATGGGACGCTCTATCCTATTCTCAATAAGCATTTCTACCGTGCTGCGCAGGAACCTCTACCCTACAAATCCATAGAAGGACTGGAAAACATTGACAAAATAGTAGATGTAGACCAGACACCTATCGGAAGAACGCCACGCTCCAACCCTGCCACTTACACAGGCGTTTTCGGAGATATCAGAACGCTCTTTTCAGAGCTTCCAGAAGCGAAAATACGAGGCTACAAACCAGGAAGATTTTCCTTTAATGTAAAAGGAGGAAGATGCGAAACCTGCCAAGGCGGCGGACTGAAAGTCATAGAAATGAATTTCCTCCCTGATGTGTATGTCCACTGCGAAACCTGCAATGGAAAGCGTTTTAACAGGGAAACTCTGGAAGTAAGATACAAAGGCAAGTCTATTTCTGATGTCTTGGAAATGACCATAGATGAGGCGGTGGAATTCTTCCAGCCTATCCCAAAAATCTACAACAAAGTGAAAACCTTACAGGAAGTCGGGCTGGGATATATCTCGCTGGGACAGCAGTCTACCACGCTCTCGGGTGGAGAAGCGCAGAGAATAAAACTCGCCACAGAACTCTCCAAAAAACAAACAGGAAACACGCTCTACATCTTGGACGAACCTACCACAGGGCTTCATTTTGAGGATGTAAAGATACTGATGGATGCTATCAACAGACTGGTAAATTTAGGAAACTCGTTCATCATCATAGAGCACAATCTGGATGTGATAAAACTCGCTGACCACATTATAGACATCGGCCCAGAAGGTGGGAAAAATGGAGGGATAATCGTAGCAAAAGGGACTCCCGAAGAAATCATCAAGAACAAGAAATCCATAACAGGAAAATTCTTAGCAAAAGAAATGAAACAATAAATTAAAAATATTAAAATCATGAGAAAAAAATTATTACTACTGCTAATTTTATTTGTTTCAGGGCTAATTTCAGCGCAAGATTGTTTTGAAGACTGCCTTGAAGATTACCCTAAACTGAAAAAAGAAGCTACCAATTTAGACCAGTTTATCCCAAAAGGTTGGGAACTGATGGGCAGTGTAAATGGCGATATCAACAAGGACGGCATCACGGATTATGTTTTCATATTGGAAAGCAAAGAAAAATACAAAATCCCTGATGATTTCATGAATAAAGAATATTCCTACAGAATTCTCGGCATCACCTTTGGGAAAAAGGGCGGCGGATACCATTTGGCTCTTCAAAATAATAATTTCATCATCAATGGAGACCAAAACTCTTCATTAGATGAGCCTTTTTTGGATATGGAAATCAAAAAAAATGGCACGATTTGGTTCAAGTTTTACTTCTTCTACAGCGCGGGCAGCTGGTGGGTAAGCAATGACACCTATGTTTTCCGCTATCAGAACAACCGATTTGAGTTGATAGGACACGAAAGCTCTTCCTTCCACAGGGCAACCCACGAGGAATCAACCACCAGCACTAATTTTTCCACCAAAATGCACCATTTCACTTACACAGATGAAAACGGGAAAAAAGAAACCGTGAAAAAGAAAGTAAAAGACATGAGACCCTTGCTAATGGAAGAAATAGATCCATATGATTTCAATCCTTTGTCGCATTCCTACGGCGAATATTCTCTCGAAAAGAAGGAATACTAAAAAAGATATTATATTCGCACCGAAAAAATTTATTTTATAATGAAAAGACTGCTTTTATTATTGTTAATGTTAGTGCCTATACCTTTGTTGTCACAGATTATCTTCACAGAAAGCATTGCAAATACGATAGATTCTACACGGACGGTGCAGGGAACCATCGCTCCAGAACTCAACTTCAAAACGGAGAAAGAAAATGTTTTTAACTTTAAAAATAACGCAAATATTAACTTCTTACTCAATAAAAAGAAGTATATCACGATTATCAATCAAATGGAATTTTCTACTTATGGCGACAAACTAAATGTAAGCAACGGCCACATCCATACCGAATACCGCTATTTGGTGAGACCTGCCATAGAACTCTATCCTTTCGCGGAAGCAGTCTGGGCGCCCAGCCGAGGGCTGAAAATACGCGCAGCAGGAGGTCTCCAGTCTCGCTACAGAATTTTTCATACGAGCAAAGTAACACTTTCCACAGGAATAGGTCTCTTCTACGAATACGAAAAATGGAACTACAACGGCGTTCCGAATCCTGACCCACAGGATATAGACAAGATGGAGCAACAAAGGAGCATAAAAGGGCAGATATTTGCGAGTTTTAAGTTTAATTTTGGTGAAAAATGGAATATAATTACAAGTGGATACACGCATTTCAAGCCTGACAGCAACATAAAAAACCCGCGCATCGCGTATAGTATAGATGTAAAGCATTCCGTAACGAAACACTTCGGAATATGGCTTTCTTATCAAAACATCATCCACACAAAACCGATTGTCCCTATCCGAAAACACTACACAGTGCTTACAGGCGGTGTTTTCTTCTCATTTTAATGATATTTTTGCTTAATTTTTAACCTAAAAACTATAAAAACTTCCATTAAAAAATGAATTTAGAAGAAAAAATACAGAATGCAGAAACCCGAATTTTCAAAGTGGTTTTCCCTAAAATTGCCAACCACCACGAAACCATGTTCGGCGGCGCTATCATGGAGCAGATGGTAGAGACGGCATTCATCACCGCGACGAGGTTTGCACGAAAAGCCTTTGTAATAAAGGCGTGCGACCATACAGAATTCCGAAAACCTGTGCCAGAAAGTTCACTAGTGGAATTCATCGGTAAAGTAAAATCCATAGGAAACACCAGCCTAAAAGTAAGCGTGGAAGTCTTCTCCGAAGAGATGTACGCCGAGCGCCGAGAGCTGTGTGTCCTAGGAGAATTCAGCTTGGTAGCGATTGGAGAGGACAAAAAAGCCGTGAAAATATTAGACTAAATTTATTTCTGTAATTTTTCTTTAATAAATCTTGCCGTTTGGGATTTTTTGTTTTTTGCTAATTCCTCAGGAGTTCCCATAAAAACAATCTCGCCGCCGTGTTTTCCTGCCTCTGCCCCTACATCTATTATCCAGTCTGCACATTTTATGATATCAGGCTGATGCTCTATCACGATGACAGAATGCCCAAGATCAATAAGCGACTGCAAAGAAACCATAAGTTTGCTAATATCATGGAAATGAAGCCCTGTGGATGGCTCATCAAATATAAATAAAGTTTTCTCCGTAGTCACGCCTTTTACCAAGAAGGAAGCCAGTTTTATTCTCTGCGCTTCTCCGCCCGATAATGTGGATGAACTTTGTCCCAGCTGAAGGTATCCCAAGCCTACATCCTGCAAGGGTTTTAGTTTGGTTACTATTTTCTTATCGCCGCTTTCGGTAAAAAACTGAACAGCATCATCTACGGTAAGGTGCAGAATATCAGAAATGTTTTTTTCATGGTATTTCACTTCTAAAACTTCTGGTTTAAAACGGTTTCCCTTACAATGCTCGCACACCAGCTCTATATCTGCCATAAACTGCATGGACACGGTAATCACTCCTTCTCCCTTGCACTCATCACATCTTCCGCCATCTACATTGAACGAAAAATGTTTTGGCTTCAGCCCTTGTATGGCAGCTACCTTTTGTTTTGCGAACAAATCACGAATATCATCATAGGCTTTGAGATAAGTAACAGGATTGGAACGAGAGGATTTCCCGATTGAGTTCTGGTCTATGAGTTCTATGTTTTTAACCAAAGTAGAAGGAAACTCCACACTGTCATAATCGCCTTTTTTACCGCCCATTCCGAGCTGAATCTGTATTTCATTCGCCAAAACCTCCTTCATAAGGGTAGATTTACCACTTCCTGAAACTCCTGATATTACCACAAAACTCTCCAGCGGAATGTCCAAATCTATGTTTTTCAAGTTATTTTGTCTAGCGCCTTTGATTTTGATAAATTCCTTTGATTTTCTGCGTTTTTCAGGGATTTTTATTTCTAATTTTCCTGTGAGATATTGGGCAGTAAGCGTATCGGATTTTTTTAACTCTTCAAAATTACCCGCAAAAACCAGCTCTCCTCCTAAGAAACCTGCCTCAGGGCCGATATCTATGATGAAATCTGCCGCCCTCATTATATCCTCATCGTGCTCTACGACAATCACCGTATTTCCTAAATCACGAAGGTTTTTAAGGACTTCTATCAGATTTTCTGTATCGCGAGAGTGCAGACCAATACTTGGCTCATCCAGTATGTAGATGGAACCAACCAGCGAGCTTCCGAGGCTGGTAGCGAGGTTAATCCTCTGGCTTTCACCACCAGAAAGCGTATTGGAAGTTCTATTCAAGGTCAAATATCCGAGTCCCACTTTCAGCAAAAATTCTAATCGCGTAGTGATTTCGTAGAGAAGTCTCTTTGCGATTTCCTGCTCATGCGGAGTTAGTTTAAGGTTTTTGACCAGTGGCAAAAGCTCATCTAGTGGCAAATCCACCAAAGTCTGAATGCTGTGTCCATCTATTTTTACCCAAGACGCCTCCTCTCTCAGCCTAAGCCCTTCACAGACTGGGCAGGTGGTTTTCCCACGATAGCGGGAAAGCATCACTCGGTATTGGATTTTATAGAGATTGTCCTCCAGCATCTGGAAAAAATGATTGATACAAGGAAAATCTGCATCGCCATTTCCCTGCCAAAGGAGTTTTTTTTGCTCTTTATCCAGCTGAAAATAGGGCTTATGAATAGGAAAATCTTTTGCTTTTTTTATAAACATCGTTTTCCATTCTTTCATGGTATCGCCTTTCCAGCAGGCAACTGCATCCTCAAAAATGGATAAATTTTTATTCGGAATTACTAGATCTTCATCAATGCCGATGACCTTGCCATAGCCCTCACAGGAAGGACAGGCGCCGTATGGATTATTAAAACTGAAAAAATGAATATTCGGTTCTAAAAACTCTATTCCATCTAATTCAAATTTATTAGAAAAATTGGTAACCTTTTCGTTTTCAGCATCTTTCAGAGAAAAATAGCCTCGCCCTTCGTAGAATGCAATCTGGATAGAATCTGCCAGCCTTTGGAGAAAACTTTCATCATCTTCATACAAAAATCGGTCTATGATGAGATGAATGTCCATCCCTTTTTCAGGAACGAAATTAAACGCTTCCAAATCCTCTATACTCGCTGTATTTCCATTGATTTCCAAGCGGGTAAATCCTGAAAGTTTCAGGGTGTTGAGTGTATTTTTAAAAGTATCCGTTTCATAATGCAGCGGTGAGCGAAGCGTGTAGGTTTTCCCTTCGTTTTTCTGGATAAAATCTATCACATCAGAAACGCTGTCTTTCCTTACCTCCTGCCCTGAAACAGGCGAAAAAGTGCGGCCTATCCTAGCGAAAAGCAGTTTCAGATAGTCATAAATCTCTGTGGAGGTGCCCACTGTGGAGCGAGGATTGGAGGAAATGACTTTCTGCTGAATGGCGATGGAGGGCGCAAGTCCTTTGATATCATCTACTTTGGGTTTTTCTAATTTACCCAAAAACTGCCTTGCATAGGAGCTTAGACTCTCCACATATCGGCGCTGTCCCTCGGCATAGATGGTATCAAAAGCCAAAGAAGATTTCCCTGAACCAGAAACTCCTGTGATGACCACCAGTTTGTTTTTCGGGATGCAGACATCTATATGTTTCAAGTTATTTAGATGTGCATTTTTTACAAAAATTTCTTTTTTGATGTTTATTTCTCGCTCCGCCATTGCATTTATAAATAAAATACAAAGGTAAGGAAGATACGGCAGAAAATATAATTTTGCTTCTTTTTAGCTCGTAAAAATCTGTATTTATCTAAAAATCAAAATATTATCTATTTGTAATATTCTGATATTTTTGCGTATTTTTGTCCTAAATCGCTCATTGCATTTAATCATTTGATAATCATATGATTATTTGCGCAACAGATTAAATGTATTATGAATAAAATTATAATTTTAGTTTTAAAAAAAATAATGATATGAGATTTAATATAAATAACATTGGTTCGGTTTTATGTGTCTTTTTATTGACCAGCTGTGTATATACTAAATTTGAGGTGTATAAATCATTTGAAAATATAGAAACTGATACCCGATATTATAAGGTAGAAGAAAAAGATGGAGTTTATAAATGGGTAGAAATAGGTATTCATACTGTTTTTGGTGCGGGCAGGAAAGATTATCTGACTGTTTCTTTTAAAGAAGAATTACCAAAAAACTTGACTATAAAATCTTCCAATTTTGGAAATATAGATAGCACATATCGTGAAGATTATAAAGTTTTCAGTAAAAGAATAAATATAAAAGATATTAAATCAGATACAGTCTATTTAGAATTTAATGACAATAAACGATATAAATTTTATTATGATTTCGAAGAAAAATAATACTTCTTGTAATGGCAGCTATTACTGATATTTTTGTCCTAAATCGCTCATTGCATTTAATCATTTGATAATCATATGATTATTTGCGCAAAAGATTAAATATATTATGAATAAGATTGTAATTTTAGTATTAAGTTTAGTTTTGATTTCTTGCAAGAAAAAAGACAGAATAGAAATTGATAATATTGATGGCTACAAAGTAGAAAAAAAAATTCAAAAATGATACTTTGGTAAGTTCTAAAACATATGATGGAGATATGCTAATTTGGGAAATGCTTTATAATAAAAATGGGATAACCGAAAAAGCAACCGAGTTTTACCCGACAGGTTCTATAAAAAGTGTTTCTACATTACAAAAAGAACCTAACCATTATTATGATATTGAATACTATGAAAGTGGCGAGAAACAAATGATGGGAGAGTCTGACTTTATAAAGTCTAGACAATCCCGACTGAGAAGAGGTGCAGCAATATTTTACACAAAACAACAAAAGATTTCTTCAATATTGGTATTTTTCAATGATGGAAAAGAAAAAGAATATCTCGTGAGAGAGACCATATTGGACACAATAACAGATAAAATACTGACAGACAGAGAATACGACCCGCCTGCTCTTCTAAAGTAAAAAACAAAGAATAATGAAAAGTATAAAAATTCTATTGTTATTATTAAGCCTTACAGCATATAATAATAAGACTAAAACTATTAGCACTCTTGAATTAGAGAAAACAATTATAAATTACAAAGATTTACCTTCAAAAGTTAAAGAAAGGGTATTTTATGGAGAAGCTATGAAACTTGGAGAAGAAGATGAAGAAAGATTTCAAGCCCTCCAAGAAACTAATAATCCTAAAAAGTATGAATATTATACTAAACAAGACCCTCAATTAGCATGGGTACATTATCCATATATAAGAAATAAAAAAACAAAGCAAGAATATTCTATTGATGAAGATGGACCAATGGGAGGTAGATACATTATTTATGGAGATTCTCTATACATTTCAAATCATTATAATATCTATGAAGAAGACAGCCTTTAATATACTTTCACAAGATACATATTACGATAATATACATCCACAGAGATTGATAATATTCCAAATACATTGTTTTTACTATAAATAAAATACAATTCTCTGATAAACATAATAATATAGATGGGCTCCTGCCTATCTATATTATTTTTGCACAAAAAACATTTTTAACAAAATTTTCATAAAACGAGATAATATTTAATAAATAAATACTATTTTTGTCACTTGCTTTAAAAATAAGAAGAAAAATGAAGAAGAAGTTGTCAATTCAAAAAATCCTAATTACCTCTTTCGCTATGTTTTCTATGATATTTGGTGGAGGTAATTTCATTTTGCCGCCGCTTTTGGGCATCAAGGCTGCCGATTCTTGGGATGTTGTAGCGATTGCATTTGGTATTTCTGGTGTTTTGATTCCTCTTATGGGCATTATTGCACAGGCAAAAATACAAGGAACGGTAATAGATTTCGGGAAAAAGGTGCATCCAGTGTTTGCGTTAGTTATAGGAATTTTGATTTACGGTATTTGTCTTTCTTTTCCTATACCGCGCACAGCATCAGTAGCTTACGAACTTTCCATAAAGGACAACATCGGGATTTCTTCTCTATGGTTTGGAGTTATTTATTTTTCACTGGTGATGTATCTTTGTTTCAACCGAGGCAAGATACTAGACATTTTGGGCGAATATCTCACTCCTATCCTATTGATTATCATTTTGACTATCATTTTAGGAGCAGTATTTTTCGTTGATAACGAAATCCCAAAATCAAATTTAGAAAAACCTTTTTCGTTAGGGCTTTTAGAGGGCTATCAGACTTTTGACGGAATGGCTTCTATCATCATAGGCGCAGTAATCATCACCTCCCTAAATATGGATAATTCACTAGACTTTTCACAAAAAAGAAGACTTACCATCTATGCAGGTCTGATCAGCGGTCTGGCGTTATTCATCATTTATTCAGGGTTTATCTATACGGGCGCAGTGCTAAAAGTTCATTTCCCATCAGAGGATATTTCCCGTTCAGAAGTTCTTTCGAAGGTAAGCTGGTATATTTTAGGCGACATCGGGAAAACATTACTGAGCGTAAGTGTCAGCATTGCTTGTTTCACTACTGCTGTTGGTATCATTACAGGAGCAGCAGATTTTATGAAAAATATTTTCGGAAATTCTGAAATGGTCTACAAGCTGGTGGTGGTTTTCTCTTGTATTTTAGGCGTTTTTGTAGGACAGACAGGCGTAGAAAACATTGTAGCCGTTGCAGTTCCTGTGCTTGTGCTGATTTATCCTGTCATCATGGCTCTTATTTTGCTTAATTTCGTTCCAGAGAGCTGGACTTCCATTTCCATTTTCAGAGGAGTTACGCTAGTTGCTGGGATATTTGCGATACCAGATTTTATGATAGCTATTGGTTTTGAGAGCTTTCAGCCTCTTCACGACTACCTTCCTTTGGCGACTTACGGCTTGGCTTGGCTGCTGCCTTGTCTTTTTGTTTGGTTTGTTTTATTTATTATCCAAAAAAATAAACGATTTTAACATTTTTTTAACTAAATAAAAGACAATATACCGTTTTCAGTGTTATAAATTGTTAAAAATTAGGCATTTCTATTTTTATGCGTAATTTTGCAACCAAATTTAAATGATATGAAAAACGAAATTAATTATTTGAAAGTAGTAATCATGAGTTTGGTTTTAACATTATTTTCTGTTTCAGCAAATGCTCAGCAAAAAAAACACAACTACATCACAACTAACGAGCAGCTAGCAGAAGAGTTATCCGAAAAATATGGAATACCAAGTGGAGTTATCCTAGCTGTAGCCTTCGTAGAGACAGGCGGCGGAACAAGCAAAGGAGCTAAAACTTACAACAACCATTTCGGAATTGTAGGTAAGAATACGGTAACAAAATCAAAATACAAAAGTTTTGATTCCACAAGAGAAAGTTACGAGGCTTTCTGTCAGATTCTCTCAAGAAAAAAATACTACTCAGATTTAAAAGGTATCAAAGATACAGCTGAATGGGTAAAAGCCATAGCCGCAGCAGGATATTCTACACAGCCTGTAGAATGGAAAAAAAGAGTCAAAATGATTATCGAAAAATTTAATTTATCTTAAAAACACAAGCTGTCTGAAAATTCAGACAGCTTTTTTTATTTAAAATTTGTTCGGTTTATGCAAAATAAATAAATTTGCGCTTCGTTGTAATAAAAAAAATTATTTTGAATAATAATAGAATTCACAGGGTGGTAATCTTGGTTACCTCCTGTTTTTTGGTGTATCTGTCAGCATCTATCCTATCATATGTATATGGCTGGAAGTTTGAAGCTTTTGATAAAATAAATTTGGTTTCTGATATTTTTAAAAAATCAGAAGAAGAACAAAATGCAAGTGGTGAATCTGCTATCGCAGGGAAAACAGCAGAAAAACCTGCTAAAGAAGCTGCGCAAGAGGATTTTGAACTGTATAAAAAACCCGAATTTATCACTAATTTTCACAAAGGAGACAGTGTGGTTGCTTTGCCTATTTTAGCTCAGAAATTAACTGAACTAAAAAATACTGGTAAAGGCAAAATCCGTATCGCCTACTTTGGAGACAGTATGATAGAGGGCGACCTTATCACCCAAACGCTGAGAAAACTTCTACAACAGGAGTTTGGCGGGCAGGGAGTTGGTTTTCTGCCGATGCATTCTAATGTAGCACAATTTCGCCAGACTGCGAGAGTTTCTGGAATAGGTTGGGAAAGCACCAATTTCATGACTCCTAAAGCGCAAAATATGTACATCTCTGGGCATACTTTCAGAGGTGCAGGAAGTGGAACCTACCAAGATAGAACCCTCACAGACAGCACTTTACCTATTCAAAAATATATTCTCTACGGAAAGACAGAAAGTGCTGAAATAGAGATAGATGGAATGGAACACACATTACAGGGAAATCATTTGGTTAATAGAAAAATATTAGCTGACAATACCGATAACATACTAAAAATAAGGTCTAAAACATCTTCATTACCGATATTCGGAGTTGGTTTTGAATCTGAAAATGGGATAATTTTGGATAATTTTTCATTCCGAGGCATCACAGGTGTGGAGCTGAGCAAAATAAATGAGGATTTCTTGAAATCAATTCAGGAAGCCAATCCTTATGATTTGATTGTATTTCAGTATGGTGTAAATCTTTTATTTAGACCAAAAGATACCAACTATTCTCATTATGAGAAAATGATGCAGCCTATACTGAGCAAAATGCGAAAAGCATTTCCTAAAACTGATTTCTTGCTGGTAAGTACCGCTGACAGGGCTTTTAGATATGGTGGAGAATACAAAACGGCCATCGGTATTCCTAATCTGATACAAACCCAAGCGAAACTGGCTTTTGATAACAAAATGGCATTTTATAACCAATTCGAATCCATGGGTGGCGAAAATTCTATCGTAAGATGGGCTACACAAAGCCCGCCATTAGCAAATAAAGACTACATCCACCCGAATGGAAAAGGCGCTGAGGTTTTAGCCGAAAAAATATACAATGCACTCATCCAAGACTACAAAAAATACAAACGAAAATAAATGAAACCATTACAAGAATTTTTTGCAACATTTGACTGGAACGCTTTCCTTCAGCAGTTTCTATATGATAGTAAAAACCCGTTGCTGTTTAACAATGGTTTTTTCGTGTATTTTTTCACACTATTTATTTTATTATTCTTTGCTTTAAGAAATCACCACAAAGCCCGCAGATATGTCTTCTGCATTTTTTCGCTTTATTTTTTCTATAAAGCGAGTGGCTGGTTTGTTGGCTTGGTATTGGTTTCAGCGGTGGTAGATTTCTTTTTATCCAATGCTATCTATAGAGAAGAGAGCAAAAGCAAGAAAAAATTCCTGCTGGTTCTGAGTATTTTATTTAACCTCGGAATGCTTTTCTATTTTAAATACACGGACTTCTTTATCGAGATTTCTAATTCTCTATTTGATACCAATTTCAATCCTTTGAACCTCATTCTTCCGATAGGAATTTCGTTCTATACTTTTGAAAATCTCAGCTATACGGTAGATGTCTATCGTGGAGAATTTAAGCCTGCGAACAAATTTTCTGATTATCTTTTGTTCTTGGCGTTTTTCCCAAAACTAATGATGGGACCTATCGTTCGTGCGCATGATTTCGTTCCACAGATTAATGAGCCGTATGTGATTTCGGAACGCGACTTCGCAAAAGGGTTTTTCTTGATTATTTCGGGGCTGATTAAAAAACTGGTCATATCAGACTACATCACCCTAAACATGGTGGATTATATGTTTGATAATCCTGCCCTGCACACAGGTGTAGAAAACCTGATGGCAGTCTATGGCTATGCTATGGTGATTTATTGTGATTTTAGTGGTTATAGTGAAATTGCGATAGGTATCGCGCTTTGGCTTGGCTTCAAAATCCCTCCTAACTTCATGTCGCCATACCAAAGTATAAACATCACAGAATTCTGGAGAAGATGGCATATTTCTCTATCTACATGGCTGAAAGACTATCTTTACATTCCATTAGGAGGAAACAGAAATTTCTCGGTGGCTTCTTTCATTTTTGTGGGAGGATTCCTAGTGGGCTCTTTCATCATGGGAGTAGAACTGTTCCACTTATCCAATCTTTGGGCAGCATTGGTTTCTGCAGTTTTATTATTGATTTTTATAATTCCAGCCTTAATCACAAGAAAAACTAGCGGAATAGCGGCTAACTTTAACCTATTGACTACCATGCTTTTGGGAGGATTTTGGCACGGAGCCAGCTGGAATTTCATCATCTGGGGAGCTATCCACGGCGTGGGACTTGGGATTCATAAAATATGGATGCTGCTGACTGATAAAAGTTTATCACCCCTTAACCAAAGCCGAATTTACAAAATCATATCTGGTATTTTGACTTTCCATTTTGTTTGTTTTGCTTGGATTTTCTTCAAAGCTGAAGATTTAGAAATCGCTAAAGAGATGATTTATCAAATCTTTAATAACTTTGATATCAGCGTATTTGGTCCTTTTTATGATAACTACAAAGGCGTGGTATGGATGATTTTAGCAGCGATGGTTCTTCACTTAATCCCTGATAATCTGGCTGATAAAGTAATCGCAAGAACCAAAACCATTCCTATCGTGGTCTATATCTTGGTTTTCTTCTTGTTTTTGATTCTTTACGGATATTTCAAATCTGCGGAACAAGTAATGCCTATTTACTTACAATTCTAATTAAAAAACATAAAACACAATAAAAAACTAACCTCCATTTTTTGGAGGTTAGTTTTTTATTTTAAATATTAAATCTGTAAAAATTATTCTTCTACATAGTCTGAATCGGCGGTGGCGATTGGTTGCTGCTCATAGGTTTTATATTTCTGAGCATTAGTATCATAGATTACAACCAAACCTCCTACTTCATTACTGATAAGAACACCATCACGAGGAGCTTTTATGAAAGAAGAGCTATTCATATAGATAGATGCTCCTTTAGAAAAGGATTTTAGTTTCAGCTTGTCATTATAATTTTCTGCAAAACTCACATAAGGCTTTTTAGTCACTTTGTTTATGCTAATGATAACCAATCTACTTACTTGACCTTCATTATCATCCAAAATTACAGCATAATCCTTCACACCATCCCCATCAAAATCCCCTGTGCTAAGTGTAGATTTGGCACGATCTGCATTCTGAGTAACATTATAAGTTTTACCATCATGATAGCCATCAGCCTCCAAAATCACTTTTTTCACCCCTGGAGGAAGTGATGAAAACGGAGGAAGCGAAAACCTCTTTTTGAACTCTGTAAAGCTATAAGAATCTATCAAAACCTCATCATCCACCGAAATAGGATACTGCTTGGTACTAGGGACTTTATGTGGATTGTTCAGATAGATAATGCTGTTTCCAGAAGAGGATTTTTCCTCATCCAGATACACCTCATCACCAAAATTTAGCTTTTGACCATTTGGCAGAGTAAGAGTATTACTGATTACTTTATACAAAGTATACGGGTCATATTCGCCATCATACTCATCTGATAATGAGTCTTTTTTGGCTACTTTTGCTGAATCTTTATGCACTAGGGCTGAATCATTCTGAGGAACCACTTTTTCTGCATCCTTGTTTTTACCAAAAAAAACAAAATAGCCACTCACTCCCAAAATCAGCGCACCTATGATAGAAAAAGCGATATACAGAGACCTTTTAGAGATTTTTATCTCATCGTTTTTCTGCTCTTGATTTTCATTGTTTAGATTTTCCATTATTTTTTATTTTTAAACAAAGATAATAAATAACTTGGTTCTAAACAATGGGTTTTTATGAGGATTTACAGCATGATAACACCATCTATTTTGGCCACTTCTTTGTAAAGTCGGATTACATGGTCTGCATCCAAAACAAAGCAAGAAATACTACAGCTTATGTATTTGCCATTACTGCTTTCTTTAGTTGTGATGCTGTATTCTAAGCCATCAAATATTCTGTAAATCTCAGCAAGTCTCTCGCTATCGTTGATAAGAATGAATTTGTAGAGATAATTCTCTGGAAAATTATGATGTTCTTCTAAATTAATTCTCAGTTTTTTATAAAATTCTTCTACTCTGTTAGTCTGTTCCATTTCTTCTAATTTAATTCCTTATAAAAATTGTTTATAAAATATAACAAATTAGTCATAAACATTTTAACAGAAATAGCCAACAAAATTATACCAAATGATTTTTTGAGAACCATAAGTGTCCCTTCGTTTATTTTTTTGGACAAAAAGTCAGAGGATTTTAAAATGATATAAACAAAAATCATGTTAAGCAAAATGGCAATGACTATATTAATTTCATGATTTTCTGTACGAAGTGAAAGTGTAGCTGCAAGAGCTCCCACTCCTGCTACCAAAGGAAATGCAATAGGAATAATGGAGGCTGATTTCATTTCTTCAGTTTTATGAATATCAACACCTAATATCATTTCTAAAGCGATGATGAAAACAACAAAAGCACCTGCAATAGCAAAAGAATGAATATCCAAATCTATGAATGCCAATATCTTATCACCAAAAAATAAGAATACAAGCATGATAGCACCAGCTACAATTATTGCTTTTCCAGATTCTATTTTTCCTGTCTTTTTTCTTAAATTTACAAAAATAGGAATAGAACCAATAGCATCAATAAAAGAAAATAAAACCAAAAAACATTTGATAATTTCGTCAAATGAGATAGCTTCCAGCATAGATTAGTTTTTAAAATTTTCTCAAAAATATGAATATTTTTTAACTATTCCATAATTTTAGTGTAAAATTTGACGATATCATTATAGAATTCATATAAATCCCCATGAATAGGAGCATATTTTGCTTCTTGAATTTTAGTTCTAAATTTCTCAAAATCCTGCACAAAATCAGCACTTTCTGCTTCTTCTAAAAACTCTAAAATGGTTTGGTTTTTCAGCCTTTTTATTTGATTTTCAGCTTCTTCATGAAGTTCCTGATAGTTTTCAAAAAAACTTACAGAATTCCCCTTGTCCACCGCATTTTTCAACGCCCCCAAATAATACTCTTTCCCGATAGAAATATTTTCCTTTAATAATTCTTCGGTTTCGGCTATGGTCGTTATTTTATTGTCTGATTGTACATTGTTCCATTGTTTAGGCTTCTTTTTTCTAAATGTAAAGAAATAAATCGCTAAAAGAGAACCAAATACAAGAAGTCCTATTCCTGCAAATTTCCCAAAATCAAAGGTTTCCGCTTTATCTTCCTCTTCTGAAACTGGCAGGAGATTTACTTTTTTTAGGATATGCCCTGTATCATCCATCACTTTATTTAGAGTGGATTTTGGATCATTCATATCATCTTTGGACAATGATAATATTTTTATATTGTCTGAATCTATCGTCTGGTATTGTTTTTCATCAATATCGAAATAAGCAAAATTTTCGTAGTGAATAGTAATTTCGCCTTCTTTTTTAGGGATAATCACATAGTGGTCTGTTTTCTCACCAGAGAGTTCAGATTCTTTAATGTCTATTTTTTGATTCGGTTTAAGAATTGTATAATCATCTGATTTTACGATTTTTGGAAGCTCTATATCTGCTATATTTCCTTTTCCTTTGAGCCTTACGAAGACATCCATAGGCTGATTTACTTCCACTTCTTCCTTAGGAATTTCTACTTTTAAATCAAACTTTCCTACAGCATTCTTGAAACTGCTTGGTGCGCCTTCAGGAAGTTTTTT
Organism: uncultured Flavobacteriaceae bacterium; assembly: GCA_963530895.1. GTDB lineage: Bacteria > Bacteroidota > Bacteroidia > Flavobacteriales > Weeksellaceae > JABCPE02. The sequence continues at coordinate 21,956 of CAUSFO010000006.1, forward strand.
CACATGAATTCTAAGCGGATTAGATAATATTTTTTCTTCATTAAACAGCGCTGTTGCGGGAGATACGATGAAATTCCCTTCCTTCTCTGGAACAACCACGAATGAGGCTATTACCTGCATCGCTGTTTCATCATTTTTATCTATCTCTATATCTTCTCTCTTTAGATTTACAGTATGGATTTTTTTTGTATTCTGAGGAAGTTTTATATGATTTACTTTTCTAAAATCTTGATAATTATGAGGATTTGCTTTTAGTTTTAAAACCACATTAACTGGCTGATTTTGATAAACATCCTTATTCAAAACCTCCATGACCATAGAAACACTTCGTCCCCATGCATCATGTTTTCGTTTCCCATCTCTCACCAAAATTTCGAATGGCTCAGACTTGTATGTCTTTCCATTTACCTGTACTAGTGCACTTCCTATTCTGGTTTTCCCTGCATGTTTAGGCTGTAAAATGAGATGATAAAGAACTTGCCTTACGACATTTCCCGTTTCTGGGTCTATGGCTGCTACGGATTCTGTAGCATTTCCGAGAATTTCAAATTTTGACAAGTCTGGAAGCCTCACAGGCGATTGCTGCTGATAGTTTTCACCGATAATTTCAAGTCCAATACTCAAATTAAACGGTTCTCTTACTTGGTATTCTTTGGTATCTGTTTCGGACAAAAGAGTTACTTGTCCATATCCAAATATGGGCAGAATAAATAGTAATATGTAAGCTCTCAGTCTCATTACCAATCTTTACGATTGCTCTGCGGCTGGGCATATCCCTGTTTTCCCAGAGCTCTTTTAGCCGTGTGGCGCTCTCGTTCTTCTATGTATCGTAATAATTCTTTTTCCAATTCTTTTGGCTGATTGGGCTCTTCTTTATTAGAGTTTTCCTCTTGCTGCTGGTTCTCCTGCTGCTCCTTTTTAAATTTATCATTTTCTGGAGCATACATGCCCATAGGATTTTCTTTTTCCCCTTTATTCTGCTCGTTATTTTGTTGCTGTTGTTGAGATTGTTGCTGGTCTTGTTCCTGCTGTTGTTGCTTGGAATCCTTTTTCTGCAGAGCGATTTGCAGATTTTTTAAGATGGTTTGATTATTTGGGTCTAGTTTTAGGGCTTGTTTATAAGAATCTACGGCCTCTTTTTGCTGTTTATTTTTGAAATAAGCGTTACCCAAATTATACAGAGTTGCTGTTTTTTGCTCTTTGGTTTTTGCGTTTTTTAATGCTTTTTGATAGGTGGAAACGGCATCAGAATATTGGTTTTTCTTATATAGAGCATTTCCCAGATTATACTGCGCCCTGAAGTCTTCTGACTTATCCTGCAGAGTTTTCAGATAATGATACGACGCATCATCAAAGTCTCCTTTTTCAAAACTCTGGTTCCCTCTATGTGTATGAACATCACTATTCACCTGTGCAGAAACCTGCATCACAAAAACCAAACTATATAGAACTAATAAAACTCTTACCATATATTTATTAGGCAAAAGTAAACTTTCTTTTGTTAAAAAAGAAGCCGTTTTGTGTTAAAAATTGCTAAAAATTAGGTGTTTACATTATATATTCAAATCTCTTCTGGGATTCAAAAAATATATCAGAAAAAGTAAAACCAAAGTCCCAGCCAAAAACCATTGGTAGTAATGCTCCTTATTCAGAATGCTTATTTTACTGGCTTTACCGCCATCTTTTTGACTTGATTTTATGTCTTTTATAATCTCGTTTGCTGCCCTTTCCACGCTATTTCCATCTATATACACTCCTCCAGTTTTCTCGGAAATAGTTTTAAGAGCCTGCGTTTCTCTTTTTGTGATGACCGTATTCCCGTCCTCATCTTTTTTATAATCCTGATAAATATCAAACTGAAGCTCTGGTATCGCTCCACCTTCCTCCGTGCCTATTCCCACGCTGGTCACTGCAATATTATTTTTCTGGGCTAAATTCACCGCTGCATCGTGGTTTCCTTCGTTATCTTCTCCATCGCTGATTAGAACAACTTTTTTCAATCCTGAAACTCCTTTTTTCAGCTTCTTTTCGGTTTCTTCCATTGCTAAAAGAAAATCCGTTCCCTGTCTTTTTATCAAATCCGAACTAAGGTTTTCCAAATAAATATCCACCGAAGAATAATCCGTAGTCAGAGGCATCATCGTTCGCGCTTCTCCAGCAAAAACCACTATTCCCACTCGCTCTTCGCTGAGCTGGTTTAAGGTTTTATTTAAAATCAATTTGGCTTGTTCCAATCTTGAAGACCCTATATCATTGGAATTCATAGAGTTAGAAACATCCACCAAAAATATCACATCTGATGAGGCTTTCTCCACGCTCATTTCTGTTTTTTCATTCTTTACAATATCCACAAAAGACAAAATCAAGAGCAAAAAAGACATAACATAGCACAAAACCAAAACTCCTGAAAACCTTGATTTTTCACCAAAAATATGTTTCTGAAACCTGCTTTCCGCAAAAAATTCTCGTTTCTTTTTTCTCCATTTTGAAAAATCCCAAAGCAGATACGCTGCCATCAGTAAAACCAACAGCAGCCCAAAATATCGGTAACTCCCAAACTCCCAGTTCATTCTTTATCTTAATTTCTACATACTCATAATATCCGTGATTCTGATAAGGTCTTTATCTATTTTACTCTCATCATTCTCTTTCACGGCTTTTTCTAGTGGGATAAGTTCCATTCTATCATTGTTAATTCCCACCATATACTGTGACTTCCCTTCCAGCAGGGATTCCACCGCTTTTACACCCATTCTTGTTGCTAAAACTCGGTCATAGCAAGTAGGAGTCCCACCTCGCTGCATGTGTCCCAGCACAGAAACCCTAATATCATATTCAGGGCGTTTCTGCTCTACATATTCTTTAAGCTCAAATACCGCTTTTCCTGCTGTATTTCCCTCTGCCACCACTATAATATTGGAAGTTTTTCCTCTTCGTTTTCCCCTGTCAATATCTTCGAGCAAAACTTCTGCTGGAATATTTTTTTCTGGAATTATAATTCGCTCTGCTCCGCCACCAATTCCTGAATTTAGCGCAATAAACCCTGAGTCCCGCCCCATCACTTCCACGAAAAACATTCTATTGTGAGAACTCGCCGTATCCCTTATTTTGTCAATGGCATCCACTACGGTATTTACCGCCGTATCGTAGCCGATAGTATGTGTAGTCCCATAGATATCATTATCTATCGTTCCAGGAATTCCCATCACAGGGAAACCAAACTCTTGACTAAAAGACAACGCTCCTGTAAAGGTTCCATCGCCGCCAATCACCACCAAAGCCTCTACTCCGTTCTTAGTCAAGTTCTTATAAGCACTTTCTCTACCTTCTTTCGTTCTAAAACCTTCCGAACGGGCTGATTTCAGGAAAGTTCCGCCTTTGTTTATAATATTACGGACACTGCGGGCATTTAGCTCTACAAAATCATCCTCTATCATTCCTTGAAAACCGCGATAAATCCCCAAAACTTCCACATCATGATAGGAACATGTACGCACCACAGCTCTGATGGCTGCATTCATCCCTGGAGCATCTCCACCAGAGGTCAGAACTGCTATTTTATTGGCTTTTTTAAGCATTTTTCTAGTTTATTTTTTCCAATTTAGCAAATTTCAAAATCAAGTTTTTTTCGCCTTCTGTGGCAAATTTTATTTTTGCTTTCACATTATTAGGGTCTGTTCCATCCAAAAATAGCACTTCTCCCACTCCGAAACGATTATGCCTTACTCTGTCCCCTACTTCTATATCTTGGGACTGGCTGCTGTCAGGAGTATTTATTTTCGCAGATGAAACAGGCATCAAATTCCTTTTAACAGGCTGTTCTGGTAATTTTTGTTCATCGGTAGAAAGTTTTTTCTTCGGTTCTTTCTTTTGGAAAGCCCTCGGCATGCTCGGCGTATCATCAAAAATACTAGATGACAGCCCTGAACGATTGATTCTCCTGTTTTCTACCATAGGATTGATAAAATCTAAATAATCTGTATCCACCTCGCTGAGAAAACGACTCGGCTCCGAATCTGTGATTTTCCCCCACTGAAAACGCGAAACAGCATAAGAGAAAAACGCCTGTTTTTCAGCTCTTGTGAGGGCTACATAGAACAGCCTGCGCTCCTCTTCCAGCTCCTCACGGGAGTTAGAACTCATAAAACTAGGGAACAAACCTTCTTCCAGCCCTACAATGTAGACAATAGGAAATTCCAGCCCTTTGGATAGGTGGATTGTCATCAGAGAGACTTTATCGCCTTCCTCATCATTCTCCTGTGTATCAGCTGATAAGGCTATATTTTCTAGGAAATTAGACAAACTTGGATCGCCATCTTCCAGCTGCTGCTGTTCATCTATAAAACCCTGCATGGAGTTCATCAATTCCTGAATATTTTCCACTCGTGAGATACCTTCTGGTGTCTGGTCTTCTTTCAAAGACTTTATCAAGCCACTTTTTTTAGCCACTTCCATCGCTACTTGATAGACATTTTCTGTTTTCAGCATCACTTGGAAAGCCTTTATCATCTGCCAAAAATCATTCAGTTTAGTTAGAGCTGAATTATTTATCCCTAAATTCGGTGCATGAAACGGCAGAGCATCCAGCACATTAGCAATAGACTGACCTATCGAGTCAGCATAAACAATGAGTTTATTCTGTGTCGTCTCTCCTATCCCACGCATCGGATAATTGATAACTCTGAGCAAAGCTTCCGAATCATTTTCATTAACCAAAAGTCTGAGATACGCCAGCAAATCCTTTATTTCTTTTCTTTGGTAAAAAGACAGCCCGCCATACACTCGGTAAGGAATATTTTTCCTCCTCAAAGCATCTTCAAAAGCTCTGGTCTGGGAATTTGTACGATATAGAATAGCAAAATCATTAAATTTTTTCTGATTAAAATTATGCTGTTCCCAGATATTTCCCGCCACAAAGTTCGCCTCATCTGCATCAGATAGAGAGCGGTAGACTTTTATCTTTTCTCCAACTTCATTATCACTGAATACATTTTTCTCAAACTGATTTATATTTTTGGAAATCAAATCATTAGCTGCATTTACGATATTCTGTGTAGAGCGGTAATTCTGCTCCAATGAAACGATTTTCGCATCGGGATAATCCTTTTTAAAATTCAAAATATTCTGAATATTCGCCCCACGGAAAGAGTAGATAGACTGCGCATCATCCCCTACCACACATATATTTTCAAATTTAGAAGCTAAAGCCTTCACTATCAGATACTGAGAGTGGTTCGTATCCTGATACTCATCCACCAGAATATACCGAAATCTATCTTGATACTTCGCTAAAACCTCTGGAAATTTCGTTAGTAACTCATTGGTTCTCAATAACAAATCATCAAAATCCATCGCTCCGTTCTTGAAACAGGTTTCTACATATTTTTGGTAAATCTGCCCCATCAGCTTCATATTAGCCCGTTCATCGGCTTCCATCAGCTCTGGATTGTTATAATATGCTTTTACTGTAATCAGATTGTTTTTATACTGAGAAATTCTGCCCTGCACTTTCTTTGGTTTGTACAAATCTGAATCTATATTCATCTCTTTCAGAACTTTTTTCAGTACATTGAGAGAGTCTTGGGTATCATAAATCGTAAAATTAGATGGAAAACCGAGATAATGAGCCTCACTCCTCAGAAGTCGCGCAAAAACAGAGTGAAAAGTCCCCATCCAAAGGCTTTTCGCATCGCTGTTCCCTACCACCTTTGCAATACGCTCTTTCATCTCTCGCGCAGCTTTATTGGTAAAGGTAAGTGCCAGAATATTAAAAGGATCCGCTCCATTGGTTATCAGATGTGCTATACGCATTGTAAGAACACGAGTTTTCCCAGAACCCGCCCCAGCAAGCACCATCAGAGGCCCTTGCTGAGTGGTCACAGCTTCATATTGAGCATTATTTAATCCTTTTAGGTAATCCATTTTGAACAAATTAAGCCCACAAATTTAAACTATTTTTTCTTTTATTTTTCTAATTATTTTTTTAGATTATGAAAGAAAAACACTTTTTCAGAAAAAATTTTGTTAATTTTGTAACATTTCGTTATTTTTTATACTAATAGAGTAAAATTTGAATTTTTATGAGAAAAAGATTTCTATCAATCGCAATGGCAGCTTCTTTCGCAATGCTGTTTAATGCGCAGCAAATCAAGTTTGAAGAATATGATTTGCCAAACGGGTTACATGTGATTTTACACCAAGACAATTCTGCTCCTGTGGTGACCACTTCGGTAATGTACCATGTCGGTGCAAAGGATGAAGCCGCTGGAAGAACTGGTTTCGCGCACTTTTTTGAGCACCTTTTATTTGAAGGAACTAAAAACATCAAACGAGGCGAGTGGTTCAAAATAGTATCTTCTAATGGAGGTTCTAACAACGCTAACACAGACCCTGACCGTACTTATTACTATGAAACTTTCCCTTCTAACAACGAACAGCTCGGGCTTTGGATGGAAGCTGAAAGACTAAGACACCCTGTTATCAATCAGATTGGAGTAGATACTCAGAGAGAAGTAGTAAAAGAAGAAAAAAGGCTAAGAATGGACAATCAGCCTTATGGTGGGCTTTTTAACGCTATTCTTACTACTTTGTTCAAAAAACACCCTTATAAAGGAACTGTTATCGGTTCTATGGAGGATTTAAACTCAGCAAAATTAGAAGAATTCAATGCTTTCTTTAAGAAATATTACATTCCTAACAATGCTACTTTGGTAGTCGCTGGAGACATCAAACCAGAGCAGACTAAAAAATGGATTAACGAATATTTCGGCAGCATCCCAAAAGGAACGCCTATTACTCGTAATTTCCCTAAAGAAACTCCTATTACACAAGAGTTTGAGGAAACAATATATGATGCTAACATCCAGATTCCTGCTTATATCTTCGCTTACAGAACACCTGCCGCAAAGGAGAGAGATGCCTACATTCTAAACATGCTGGGAAGCTACCTAAGCAAAGGTAAATCCTCTGTTCTTTATAAAAAACTAGTAGATAATGAGAAAAAAGCATTGGCTGTAGAGGCGTTCAACCTTGGATTGGTAGACCATAGTATCTTTGCTTTCTTTGCAATTCCTATGGGAAATACTTCAAAAGATGTTTTGAAAAAAGACATCGATGCTGAAATCAAAAAACTTCAGACTGATTTAATCTCAGAGGAAGATTATCAAAAACTTCAAAACCAAGTGGAAAACGATTTCGTAAATACTAACTCTTCTGTGGAAGGTATTGCTAACACATTAGCAGACAGCTATTTACTAAAAGGAAACACCAACTTGATTAACGAAGAAATCAACATCTATCGCTCTATTACGAGAGAAGATTTGAGAAATGCTGCTAAAAAATACCTAAACAGCAACCAAAGAGCTATCATTAACTACTTACCTAAAAAATAATTGACCAATGAAGAACATTAAATATATCGCGGCCGCTTTCCTATTTTCTGGAATGGTCTATGCACAAAATATTGACATCAATGCAATGCCTAAACCAGGCCCTACACCAGCTATCAACATTGCAAAGCCCAGCACTTTTAAACTTAAAAACGGACTTACTGTCTTAGTAGTAGAAAACAACAAACTTCCAAGAGTAAATATCCGTCTTACTATAGACAGACCTCCTGTTTATGAAGGAAATATTGTAGGAGTTGGAGAAATCATGGCTGACCAGCTTGGCATGGGAACTACCAAACTAAGCAAAGAAGAATTCAACAAGAAAATTGATTTCTTGGGAGCATATCTTAGTTTTTCTTCAGAAGGAGCAGGAGCTAATACCCTTTCTAAATACTCTACGCAGGTTATCAGTCTGATGGCAGATGCTGTTGCTAATCCAAAGTTCTCTGCAGAAGAAGTAACTAAATCAAAAGAAAGAACCATCGAGGGATTAAAAACAAAAGAAAAAGATGCTAGTGAAATCGCTAGACGAGTTGATAATGCGCTCACTTACGGTAAAAACACGGCTCTCGGCGAATTTGTAACTGAGGAAAGCATCAATAAAATCCAGCTGAAAGATGTTCAGGATTTTTATAAAAAATACTATGCACCAGACAATGCTTATTTGGTGATTGTAGGTGATGTAAAAACTTCCGAAATCAAAAAATTAGTAGAAAAAGAATTCGGAAAATGGAAAAAATCTGGAACTAAATTCGCTGCGGTAGAACCTACTAAAAACCTGCTTGCTACGGAAATCAACATCGTAGATGTGCCTACGGCTGTACAGTCCGTTATCCGTGTAGGAAATATCTCTACGCTCCAAATGAAAGACCCGCAATATTTCAGCGGAGTGATTGCTAACTACATCCTTGGCGGCGGTGGTGAAGCTAGATTATTCATGAATCTTCGTGAGAAAAACGGCTATACTTACGGCGCTTATTCTCGCCTTTCTACTAGCAAATACAGCCCTAGTTTCACAGCTAATGCAAGTGTAAGAAACGAAGTAACAGACAAGGCTGTCGTAGAATTCATGAACGAATTAAAAGGGATTTCTCAAATAAAACCTGAGGAGCTAGCCAACGCAAAAGCGAAACTAAAAGGAGAGTTCATCATGTCATTAGAAAAACCTGAAACTATCGCTAGGTTTGCTCTTAATGAAAGACTTTACAGCCTTCCTGCTGATTTTTATGCTAATTATCTGAAATCCATAGATAAAGTGACTACTGCTGATGTTTCTGCTGCTGCAAAAGCCAATATCCTTCCTAACCAAAGTAGAATTTTCGTAGCTGGAAAAGGTGCTGAAATCGCAGAAGGTTTAGAAAAGTTAGGCTATCCTGTGAAATACTTTGACAAATTTGCGAATCCTGCTTCCAAACCAGAAACAAAGAAAATAGCTGCGGGTATTACCGCTGAGTCCATCGGACAAAAATACATCGCTGCTATCGGAGGAAAAGCAAATGTAGAGAAAATCAATTCATTACAGATGAATTCTTCTGCAACAGTACAAGGAATGACCATAGAAACCATTACTTTAGCTGCAAAAGGAGGAAAAACATCTGTAGAGATGAGAATGATGGGACAGAGTATGCAGAAAATCGTTTTTGATGGAAAGGACGGCTACATCATGGCACAAGGACAAAAACAGCCTCTACCAGCAGAACTAAAAGAAGAGTTGGCTGCAAATAAAGAAATCTTCCCAGAACTAGCCTTCAATGCTAAAAATACGACATTAAGAGGCATTGAAAATGTGAACGGAGAAGAAGTTTATGCCATAAAAAAGGGAAATAAAACTTACTTCTACAGCGTAAAAACTGGGCTAAAAGTAGGTGAATCCCAAACACAGAAAATGCAAGGACAAGAAGTCATAGTTCCTACTTACTACTCCGATTATAAGGAGGTTTCTGGAGTGAAGCTTCCTTTCAAAATCAGCCAAAATATGGGTGGTATAGAAATGAACTCTGATGTAAAATCCTACGAAATCAATAAAGCAACGGATAAAGATTTTAAATAATCATCCATTAACCAACAGCCAGCCCTCTTTTGAAGGCTGGCTTGTTTTTTTTACTTAAAATAAATACTTTGATGATGTAATTTGTGAATTTAATAATGTATCTATTTACAATTATTTATCATTAAATTTAACAATGAATTTGCACAGTTCAAAAAAAAGCAATACTTTTGCAAACTAATTAAATAAATATTTCAACATTATGAATCATTATGAAACTGTTTTCATTTTAACTCCCGTTCTATCTGATTCTCAGGTGGAGGAAGCAGTGAGAAAATTTGAAGACCTTTTAAAGGAGCACAATTGCGAAATTGTAGCAAAAGAAAACTGGGGACTTAGAAAATTAGCTTACCCTATCCAATTAAAGAAAAATGGATTCTACACTTTGATAGAGTTCAAAGGAGAAGGAGCAGTAGTAGCTGACCTAGAATTAGCTTTCAAGAGAGATGAAAGAGTAATCCGTTACCTTACTACTAAACTTGACAAACACGCGGTAGAATACGCTGTTACAAGAAGAGCTAAACTAAAATCTCAAAAAGCTTAATTTATTAACCCTTTAAAAATTTATTCAAATGGCAATAGATGAAATGGCACAACAAGCCGCAGCAGGAGGAGAATCTGAAGTAAAATTCCTTACTCCGCTGGATATCAATACTAAATCTGATAAAAAATACTGTAGATTTAGAAAATACGGAATCAAATATGTAGATTACAAGGATACTAACTTCCTTCTACAATTCGTAAACGAACAAGGTAAAATTTTACCAAGAAGATACACAGGAACTTCTTTAAAATACCAAAGAAAAGTTTCTGCAGCTATTAAGAGAGCAAGACACCTTGCATTAATGCCTTATGTTGCTGATTTATTAAAATAATTCTAACGCAAAACGGACAACAACAAAATGGAAATCATTCTAAAAAAAGATGTAGAGAATTTAGGACTAGAATTCGATACAGTATCAGTAAAACCAGGTTATGCTAGAAACTTCCTTATTCCACAAGGATTAGCAGTTTTGGCTACACCTAAAAACAGAGCAGAACTTGCTGCTACATTAGAAGCAAGAAAAGAAGAAGAAGCTAAACTAATCGCTGCTGCTAAAAGCATCGTAGAACAATTGAAAAAAACTACTGTTTCTATTGCTGCTAAAGTAGGTGCTGGAGATAGATTATTCGGTTCTATCAACAATATCAACCTAGCTGAGGCTCTTGCAAACGCTGGAGTAAATGTTGATAAAAAATATATCAGAATCCCTGGTAACTCTATCAAGAGATTAGGAAAATTCTCTGCTAAAATCAGACTTCACAGAGATGTAGAGCATGAATACGAGTTTGATGTAGTATCTGATGCTCCTGCAGCTCCTGCTAAAAAAGAAGAAGCTAAATCTGAAGAAGCTTAGTTTCTGACTTTGATAAAAATAAAAAACCTCTTTTTAGAAAGAGGTTTTTTTAATATCCTTTATGAATGTATCTTATCAGTTTTATTCCTAAATCTGTCCAAACAATTTTAGAATTAGCATTTCTCTGAATATGTAAATCTGCCAAGTTGATTTCATCTAAAATCAGCTCTATATTTGCGCCTTGGATGTATGTAGAAAAGGCATCCCAGTTAAAATTATTTTTAGTGAGTTTCTTATAAACCAATTCATCGGCTCCATAATTTTGAATCAGAGCCAGACGAAACATCTCTAAACAATAATTCAAAAAGTCCTTTTGTTTATCTCTATTCCACTCGGATATTCCTCCTGCCCAACGAATAATCTCTCGCAAAACAACGGGCTTTTTCTTCGCCTGAAAAGCATTTCTCACCCAAGTGATGAATAACTCCTCAAAATCATCATCTACTCCACCTTTTTCGGCTATTTTTTTAGCAACATCATAGTTTCCCTGCGACTGATAGGCTATTTCTCTTGCCTGTTCTTCCGAGATTTCATAACGGCTGAGCAGTGCATTTTGGATCTCTTCGTCCTCTATTCTTGGAACTTCTATTATCTGACAACGGGACAAAATGGTCTGTAAAATATTTTCTATACTATTGGTTAATAGAAAGATTTTTGTTTTTTCTGGCGGTTCTTCCAAAAACTTCAAAAACTTATTCGCCGCTGAAGGATTCATTTTATCTATTCCCCATACGATAAGGATTTTCGTTCCTCCTTCATAGCTTTTTAGGCTAAAAATCTTTCCCCACTCTTCCACCTCATCCACAGAGATAAGTAATTGTTTATTCGCGTCTAAAATCTCTCCCCAATCATGAATAGATGCATAAGGATTAGCCAAAATCATCTCCCGCCATTCGTGGAAAAAGTTTTTACTCAGCGAGTTATTATTTTTAGTAAAAACAGGAAAACTAAAATGCAAGTCAATATGATTAAGCGTTTCTACCTTTGGAGCAGAATGTTCATTCTCTCTTCTAAAAAGCTCCTGCACATAGGCTAAAACCAAAGGAAGCCCGCCATAGCCTTCCTCTCCTACAAATAACTGAGCGTGAGCTACTCTGTCTTTGTTGATTGAATCTTGAAGAATTTCTATCAGTTTTTTTTGTCCTATTATTTGAGTCCAATTCATAGCCCAAAGATAGTATTTTTGGAGAAAATTTTTCTATTTTAACAGAAATAACATATTTTAACATTAAATAAATTTTTGAGTTTCATTATTAATTAAGATATTTGCAATATTTTAAAAATAAAGAATGAAGAAAATTGTCGTTTCAATTTTTGTGGCAGCATTAGGTTCACATGCAGCAGCTCAGAATATCGGAAACTCTCCTTATGCAGCTTACGGAATCGGAGATATCAAATATGATAACTCTGTGGAAACTCGGTCTATGGGTGGGATTTCTGCTGCTTATGTTTGGGATTTTAACAATCAATTTAATTTTCAAAACCCTGCAGCAAACCAGAATTTGGAAATCACTTCCCTAAGATTTCATGGGACTAACGAAAACCAATATTTCAAATCTGGATATAATGGGAATAAATATGGTAAACATTCCTCCTATCTTTCAGGAATTTCCTTAGCTTTTCCTCTTTCTAAAAAGGTAAAATTAGGGTTAGGATATCAGCCATATAGTTCAAAAGATTACAGCATTACGCAGAGTACATCTTTACCAGATGGAACTGCTGGTGTTCAAAATTTCCATGGTGATGGTGGTATCAATCTTGTTCAGCTTGGAGTGGGATATTCCATTACACCTAGCTTTTCAGTAGGTTTGTCCAACAATCTATACTTTGGGAGAATTTCTGATATTCAAGAAACAGCCTATGAAAACACTACTTTGGTAAGCAATATAGAAAACGAATCAAGTGTTACAAGTTTTAATTTTACATTAGGTTCTGTTTATCAGAAAAAACTTAAAAATAATAAAAAGTTAACTCTTGGGGCTTCTTATACTTTTGGAAACACTTCGGATTTTAAATCAACTTACACAAACAGCACCTATTATCTAAATGGGACTACTAAGTCTAATGAAGATATTGTAGCACAAGAATCCAAAAACACAAGCAATACTATTCCGCAGAAATTATCCCTCGGTGTAGGATTCGGGCACGATGCTAAATGGTTTGTGTCTGGTCAGTTTGACTACAAAAGCGGGAAAAATGCAGAGTCTCTACGCTATCTATCTTACAGCTATGACAATGCTTACAGAGTATCTGTAGGGGGCTGGTATCTTCCTAACTACAATAATTTTAGAAATTATTTTTCAAAAGTTACCTACCGTTATGGGGCTTTCTATGAAAAAGGTCATCTGAATGTACAAGGCACGAATATCAACCAATATGGGCTTTCGTTCGGGGCATCTTTCCCTTTCCAAAAAAGCAATGTTACCAGACTTAGCACCTTGGATTTAGGTATTGAGTTAGGACGAAGAGGAACCGTTCAAAATAACTTAATCAGAGAAAATTTCTTGAATTTCACCATTGGTATAAACTTTGCCAACAAATGGTTTGAAAAACAATACTTTGACTAGTTTTTTCTTTTTATGAAATTTCAAATAAATAAATACAAAAAAAATATAGTTGCTGTTTTTTCCGTAGCTATATTTTTTGTTTTGCATTCTTGTGAAGAAGACCTTACGGAGGTCAATAGAGACAAGAATAAAAATTTCCCTTCCAGAATTATTTATAATTCAAACATTCTACAGAAAGATTCTGGTTTTGTGAAAATCAGATTTAAGGCGCCTATTTTAGAGGAATATGAATTCATAGACACTCCATATATAGAAGCAAAAAAAGGAATTTATCTTGAATTTTATGACAAAAAAAATCCTGAAGTTCCTGGAACTTTAAAGGCGAATTATGCCAAATTCATAGAAAAAAAAGAATACTATGAAGCCAAAGGCGGAGTGAAAGTGACCAATAGCGAGGGACAGACTTTCGTGATGAAATCCATCTACTGGGACAAGAGAAATAAACAGATGTACACCAAAGATTCGGTTTTTATTTCTGATAAAGAAGGAAATGTTTTCGTGGCAGCGAATGGAATGGTTGCCAAAGATGATTTTACAGAATATACTTTCTACAACAACTCTGGCGAAATCAACCCAAAAAAAATGCCCGACAAATAGTTTTTTTTATAAAAATTTAAAATAAATCCTCTTCATACGAAGAGGATTTATTTTATCTGGTTTGAACTATTTTATTTAAACAAAACTGCTCCCACCGTCACAAAACTAGTCTGGTCTATCAAGATAGCACTTCCATTTTCACGGATACTTTGATAGCTGTCATAGCTCAGCGGCGCAGAGGTTTTCAACAGAACTTCCACCACCTCGTTTAGTCCTGCATTGGCTGGGTTCATCTCCTTTTCAAGGGTGTTTACATCCAGTCGGTATCGGATTTCCTTCACCATAGCGATTACCGTTTTGCTGTTATGCTGAAGCAGGTATTTAGTCCCGATAGCCAAAGGTTTTTCATCCATCCAGCACACAAGCGCTTCGATGTCTTGACCAGTTTTCAACAAACTATCTTCTTTCGCTATCAAGTCTCCTCGGCTAATGTCTATATCATCCGCCAGATGAAGCACAGCACTCTGTGGAGCGAAACATTCCTGAACTTCCTTACCGCCGACTTCTATGGCTTTTATGGTAGTTTCTATATTAGAAGGATAAATTTTTACCTTGTCATTCACCGCAAAAACTCCGCTTTCCACTTTCCCTGCATAACCTCTGTAATCATGAAGTTCATCCACCTGCGGACGAAGAACCAGCTGCACTGGGAACCTTCCATTCACATGATTTAGGGAAGTCTGAAGCTCCACAGTTTCCAAAAGATTCAGCAATGCAGAGCCTTTATACCAAGGCATTTTTTCGGATTTATCTACTACATTATCACCATCCTTCGCGCTGATAGGAATGAATTTAACATCCTTTAAAGCTAATGAATTGGCTACTTTTTCGTATTCTTTTACAATCTCATTGAACTTTTCTTCAGAATAATCCACCAAGTCCATTTTATTTATCGCCACCACCACATGTGGAATGTTCAAGAGTGAAGCTATGATAGAGTGTCTTTTGGTCTGCTCTATCACGCCGTTTCTGGCATCCACCAAGATGATAATCAAATCTGCATTAGACGCTCCTGTCACCATGTTTCGTGTGTACTGGATATGCCCTGGCGCATCAGCAATGATGAATTTCCTCTTCGGTGTAGAAAAATATTTATACGCTACATCGATGGTTATTCCCTGCTCTCTTTCTGCACGAAGTCCATCAGTCAAAAGAGCTAAATCCACCTCTCCATCCTCACGATTTTTGGTGCTTCTTTCGATGGCTTCCAGCTGGTCTACTAGTATATTTTTACTGTCGTAGAGAAGCCTTCCGATGAGGGTACTTTTTCCATCATCTACACTTCCTGCCGTTAAAAATCTTAATATTTCCATTTTTATTAAATCCAAAAAAGTTAAAAATACCCGTTTTTCTTTCTGTCCTCCATTGCTGCTTCTGATATTTTATCATCGATACGCGTTTCTCCTCTCTCGCTAGTACGAGTGGCTGTAATTTCATTGATGATATCATCTATGATATAAGCCTCAGACTCCACCGCCGCAGTACAAGTCATATCTCCCACGGTACGATAGCGGACTTTCTTCTTCAAAATAATATCATTTTCATCAATTTGAATGTATGGAGAAACTGCTATCAGCTGTCCTTGGTGGTCTATCACTTCTCTTTCGTGAGAGAAATAAACCGAAGGTAGTTCTATTTTTTCTCGGCGAATGTAGTTCCAAACATCCAGCTCTGTCCAGTTGCTGATAGGGAAAACACGCACATTCTCTCCTTTGTGGATTTTTCCGTTATAAGTGTGCCATAATTCTGGGCGCTGAAGTTTTGGATCCCAGCCTCCGAAATCATCTCGAACAGAGAAAATTCTTTCCTTTGCTCTGGCTTTTTCCTCATCACGGCGCGCTCCACCGATACAAGCATCAAACTCAAATTCCTCTATCGTGTCCAAAAGCGTATAACTCTGCAATGCATTTCTGCTGGCAAATTTTCCTTTTGGCTCGGTAAGTCCTTTGCTTTTTATCGTATCTTCTACTTTTCTAACGATGAGTTTTTCACCTAATTTTTTTACTAAATTATCACGAAATTCTAGTGCTTCAGGGAAATTATGCCCTGTATCAATATGCACCAGCGGAAATGGAAATTTGCATGGACGAAAAGCCTTTAAAGCTAAATGTACCAAGACTATAGAGTCCTTGCCTCCACTGAACAGCAATGCAGGTTTCTCAAACTGCCCTGCCACTTCACGAAATATATGAATCGACTCAGATTCCAACTGGTCGAGATAATCTAAAGTCCTATCTTTATTCATTTTAATCTCTATAATGATTTTATTTATATTCTATTTCTATTCTTTCAGTTTCAAAAACAACAGCCCAAGGCATCCAGCAATCTGAATATTCCGTGGCTATTTCATGCCCATTCGCACACATTCTATTAACCTTAGAACCATCCAATCCACAGCAGCCAATCAGGCTATTTTTAGTATGATAAATGGAATTAACCAAATCATTCTTATTGATAATGATCTGTCCTATGTCCACATTCCAGTCCACACCATCATTCTTTTTATAAAATCCTCGCGGTAAATAGTCTGTCTCATCTTCCAAACTGCAAACAAAATCCTTTGGCAACTCCTTTAAACAAGGTGTTAAAATGATTCCGCATTCTGCACATTTGATGACTATTTCACTCATTAGGATTTACTTTTTATTTTCATTCCAGTGCAGTCCACACTCTTTTTTTTCTTCATTCTCCCACCACCAGCGTCCTGCTCGGATATCTTCGCCCTCTTTTATTGGGCGTGTCATCGGCTGGTCGCCTATACTTACATAGCCCTGCTCATGAAGCGGATTGTAAGGGATTTGATGTTCTTTTAAAAATGGTAAAAGTTCTCCTGTTTTCCAGTGCAGTAGAGGATGAAACTTGATGATTTTATTCCCTTCATCCCATTCCACCATCGGCATCTGCTGTCTGTGTGGAGACTGCTCCGCTCTGATTCCTGTAATCCAGATATCATAGCCTTCCAAAGCCCTTTTCAGAGGCTCCACTTTTTTTATGTAATCATGCTCTTTTCTCAGCTCTACAGATTTGTAAAATCCATTAACTCCATGCTTTCTTACATACTCCTCTATTCTGTGATTATCAGCATAATAAGCTGGAATCAGCACATTGTATTTTTCATTGGTATTTACCCAAGTGTCATAGGTCTCGTAGAACATACGCCCTGTATCTATCGTGAAAATATCTATCGGAAGATTATTTTTAAAAATATAATCTGTGATTATCTGGTCTTCCATACCAAAACTCGTAGAAAAAACTACTTTTTTAGGAAATTTTTCAACCAACAAAGCCAAAGCCTCTTCTATGGATAATTGAGGTAATATATTGGATAATTCTTCTACCTTCATAAACATTTATTTATCATGCAAAATTAAAAAACTTTATAGATAACGCCCCAAGATAGCAAAAAATTATTAGTCTGACAAATTAAATCAAACATATGATTTTTCCCTTTTTAAATCTGTGATGAGCATCGGATTGTCTTCTCTCATTTTATTGACAAGCTCCTCTACTCTGCTGGTTTTCGGGTCTTCCCAAAGCCAGTCCAATTCCTCTTGAGTAATACCCACCATCTGCAAAAAGGCAACCTCTCCATTAGGCGTTTCTATCGTACCGAGCTGAGGGTCTGGCGCAAATACCATTCCTACCAATTTAGTATCACACTCCAAGCGAATAGGCCCATTGGCAGGAATGAAATGATAGGCTTCAAACCATTTTTTGCTTTCAAATACATAGCGAGCCAAATTCTGCATCACATTCATCGCCCAATAGGGCTCATTTTTAGCTCCATCCGAATCCTTATCCGCTTCAAAAGGAACTACACGAAAAGTAAACTCAAAGCCCCATCCACTAAATTCATTTTCAGCACTTTCAGGCGAGTAATACAAGTCACTCATCCCATATGACACTACATGCCGATGAAAAGCCTGCTCCTCATTATCATAAATACTAATGCCATCAAGCGGGTCTTCCCCTCCGAGCATAAATTTTAAAACAGGTCCATAATGGCGAGGTTCCTGCTCAGGATATACCTTCAACAATGCCTCATCTATAGCATCCCAGCCTACTGAATCAGTTTCTTCAAATTTTACTTTGTATTGCTCTTCTGTGTATCTCATTTTTTTAAATTTTAATTTATAATTAGTTATTTTCCTCCGCTTCTTCCATCAATTTTAAATAGGTCAAATATCTTGATTCCAAAATTTCCCCTTCCTCTAAATGGGATAAAACAGAGCATTTTGGTTCATTGATATGCAGACAGTTATGAAATTTACAATTTTTCCCTTCCTCAAATATTTCTGGAAAAAAATGCTGAATTTCCTCTTTTTCTATATCCACCATCGCAAACTCACGCACGCCTGGCGTGTCTATAACACTTCCTCCAAAACTCCAAAAATGCATCTGTGCAAAAGTAGTCGTATGCTTCCCTTTGAGGTGCGCCTCTGATATTTCGCCTGTTTTCAAATCAAGTGTCGGTTCTAGCGTATTGACCAAAGTAGATTTTCCACTTCCTGAATGCCCAAAAAACACCGAAACTTTATCTTTCAAGAGTATTTTCAAGGTTTCTATATTTTTGCCTGAAACAGAAGAAATTTTCAGTGTTTCGTAGCCTATATTCTGATAAAGCTGCTGGAGGTCTTCCAAAAGTTCCAATTCTTCGACACTAAGCGTATCTATTTTATT
>CAUSFO010000007.1:0-39483 GCA_963530895.1 uncultured Flavobacteriaceae bacterium
CCATAATATATATCTGTATAAAAGAATAAAAAACAGGAAATATGATAAATATTAGTTTTTTTGTTAAAAAAATTATAAAATAATATTATATCTTTGCAGTGTGAAATAATATCACGAAAGAAAATCTTTAAATTATAATAATTACAATTATGAAAAAACAGATCATGGCGCTACTTGCTTTGGCAGTAGCACAAGTAGGGTTAGCACAGGAAGAAACAAGTGCTACACTTTATGGTTATGCAAAAGGAGAATTCGCTTTTGACTCTCGTCAAGTAGTTGCAGCTAGAGAAGGTAACTTTATCGATTTAGCATCTCCAAATGTAACAGGAAACAATGTTGCTAATTTCAACGGATGGGGAATCGAATCAAGATTAGGTGTTAAAATCGCTGGTCCTGAGTTCTTCGGAATGAAATCTGAAGCTTTGATCGAAGGTCATTTCTTTGGTAATAATGGGCAAACTAACAACTTCGGGTTGAGACATGCTTATGTGAAATTATCTAGTGATAGAGTAGAATGGTTAGTAGGTCAGTTCTGGCACCCAATGTTCGTAACGAATGTGTCTCCAGGAACTTACAACTTCAACGCAGGAAGCCCATTCCAGCCGTTCAACCGTTCTCCTCAGATCAGATTCTCTACTAAAGGTAATGCAAGACTTACCCTTGCTGCAGTTACAGAAAGAGACTTCACTTCTTTAGTATTAAATGGGAAAGGTAATGCTGCTAAATCAGGACTTCCAGCATTCCACGCACAGTTACAATTTGGTAGCGATGATAAATTCGTAGGAGGTTTCGGTGCTAATGTGAAGTTTACTAGAAACACAGATGCTAACGCTAAAACTGCACACGGTAAAACTCTTGCTGCATTTGACTTCTTAGCATATGCAAAAGTACAGTTTACTGAAAACTTCGCTTGGAAAATCTATGGTAACTATGGACAAAACCCATCTGAATTACTACAGTTAGGAAGTGTTGCTTACAATCCTTTAAAAGATGATTTGAAAAACAGTACTACATTGTCTCTTTGGACAGAGTTTGCAGGAAAAGCTTCTGAATCTTTCGAGTGGGGTATCTTTGGTGGGTATTCTCAAGACTTTGGATTTAATAACAAAGACTTCGGAAATGCTCTTTATGCTCCTTCTTTCGCAGTTTCAAATGCTTACGGTGCTGTAGGAAATCCAGTGAGCACATGGAGAGTATCTCCAAGAATGGGATGGAAGTCTGGTAACACTAAGTTAGGTCTTGAGTTTGACTATACATCAACTACTTATGGATACTATGACTATGCTAACAAAGGAAAACTTAAGAAGTTAGCAAAAGATGCTACAGGAGATAACCTTCGTGTATCATTGTCATTGACTCAAACATTCTAAGATAAATAAAATATTTTGAGATGATAGAAGAGCCACTCACAGAGTGGCTCTTTTATTTTAGATGAAAATATCAGTTTTTACATTTCGCAAGCTTTCCATATGGCATCATTCTGCGGAACGGGAGCGGTTATTTTTATAAGTTCTTTGCTCACAGGATGGATGAATTCCAGCATTCTGGCGTGCAGGCTGATTCCGCCGTCTGGATTAGAACGAGGAGCGCCATATTTTAGATCGCCTTTTATAGGTATGCCTATTTTAGAGAGCTGTGCCCGTATTTGGTGGTGTCTTCCTGTCTGCAAGTCCACTTCCAGTAGCATATAATTATCCAAGGTTTTGAGAATATTATAGCTTAGAATGGCTTTTTTTGCTCCTTCTGCCTCGTGGGAGTAGATGATGGCTTTGTTGTTTTTTTCGTTTTTCTTGAGATAGTGGGTAAGGGTTTGGCTTTGTGGAATCATCTCTTTGGGAACCACAGCCCAGTAGGTTTTTTTAATCTCCCTGTTTTTTACCATTTGGGTCAGGCGGGAGAGCGCTTTAGAGGTTTTAGCATAGATTACCAGCCCAGAGGTCGGCCTATCTATCCTATGAACAAGGCCGAGATAGACATTCCCAGGCTTTTGGTCGCGTTCCTTTATGAAATCTTTCAGCAGTTCCAGCAGGCTCTGGTCGCCCGTTTTGTCGCCTTGAACCAGCTGACCTACTTTTTTATTGATAATGATGATGTGGTTGTCTTCGTAGAGAATTTGTGAATTCATATAAATGTCTGATTAGAATTTCACAAAGGTAAAGTTTTTATAGTTTTAATCAAATTTCATACCTTTACCGAAGTAATTATGATTTATGATAATTGAAAATTATATCGCAAATGATTTTCCCATATTGGGCGTAGATACTACTGCGGAGGAGGCTTTGCAGACTGCTGTTGATTTTGATTTTACCCATGTTTTCGTGGAGAACGAGGGAGTATTTCAGGGCGCAGTAATGAAGGAGTGCTTGGAGGAAAATCTCAGAAAAAATTTAGGAGAACTGCTTCCGTATATGGATAGGTTTTCTATCCTCTATGAAAGTACTCTTTTGGATGGGGTGAAATTATTCCATACATTTAATACCAATGTAATTCCTGTAATTAATAAAAACGAGGAATATCAGGGGTATATCGCTTGGGACAGCATCGCGGATGAATTGTCTAAATATCCATTTTTTTCGGAGACAGGGGCGCTGCTTACGGTGGAAATCCCAAGAACCAATTATTCCATGGTGGAAATAGCCCAAATCGTAGAAAGTAACAACGGAAAATTCTATGGCGCGCTGGTTACGGAGATGAATGAAGCTTTCGTGAGGGTGACAATGAGAATCAGTAATGAAAATCTCAGCTCCATAGACGAAACCTTTGAGCGCTACGGCTACATTATCGTGCAGAAATTCTATACCGATGAAAAGGAAGAACTGCTGAAAAGCCGATACGAATTTATGCAAAAATACCTTGAATTCTAATGCCAAACATCGCAATATATTCGCAGAAAAATGGAGATGAGATTCAGGCTTATCTTCATCAGTTTATTCTTGAATTGGAGAAAAGGGAAAATGTGCAGATTTTTCTCCACGAAAAAATTTTAGAAAAGAATAGTTCATTTGGTAAATATCAGATTTTCACGGATAAAAATTCCCTCGAAAAATATGAAATAGATTATTTCTTTTCTTTCGGAGGAGATGGTACTATTCTGAGTGCACTTACGCTGATTCAGGATTTGGAAATCCCTGTGGTGGGCGTTAATATGGGCAGACTCGGTTTTTTAGCTAATTTCAGCAAAGAAGAGATTTTTGATAATATTGATAAAATTTTTGCTGGCGAGACCCATATCAGCCAGCGTTCGGTGATAGAAGTGAAAACAGCTGAAAATAGGATAGATTTTCCCTATGCGCTGAATGATGTGGTGATTACCCGCCAAGAGACCACTTCCATGATTACCGTAGAGGCAGAAATCAATGGTAAATTTTTGAGTATGTTTTGGGGAGATGGGCTTATAGTGGCTACGCCTTCGGGGTCTACGGCGTATTCGCTAAGCTGTGGTGGGCCTATTATAGAGCCAGAGAATGATAATTTTTCTCTTACGCCCATCGCTCCACACAACCTAAATATGCGCCCTATTATCCTAAAAGACAATGTAGAAATAAAACTAAAAGTTTCCAGCAGGCTGCCGCTGTATTCATTGGGCTTGGATTCTCGGCTTTATCATATGAATGAGGAAGATGAACTGATTTTAAAAAAAGCGGATTTTAGCCTAAATCTTATTTTTCCGAAAAATGTCAGTTTCTATGAAACTTTGAGACAAAAACTCCTCTGGGGGAATGACAAAAGAAATTAAATATCAATACATTATGAAAATAGTAAACACGCAGTTTAGAACAGAAGAACCGCTTACTTGGGATGAAATCAAGGAACTGATAACGACAGGAATTTATGAGGAAGATTTTATAGTGCTTTTTGATGAAAAAAGTGAAAACTATGTCCAAATGGCTGAGGATGAGCAGAGCTTTGTAGTGGAAAGCAGAGTTTATGATGGAGGAAATTTCACGCATTACAGAACTTTTGTGGAAGAACCAGAGGCGGCTATTCCTTTCTTTGAAAAGTATTTCAATGATGAAAGCATAGATTTTTCCGCGTGGGAAAATGTTACAGCTGAGTTTTTGAGTTAAAGAAAAAATATTTCTTAAATTTGCAGAATTATTAAAAGATAAAGAATGTCAGCATTTGATTGGTTCAAAAGAAAGAAACAAAATATCAGTACTCCTACGGAGGAAAAAAAGGATGTCCCAAAAGGGCTTTGGCATCAGACTCCCACAGGGAAAATAATAGAGAGCGACGAACTGAGAGCAAATAACTATGTTTCGCCAGAGGATGGTTTCCATGTGAGAATAGGAAGCAGGGAATATTTCGAAATTATTTTTGATGATTCTAAATTTAAGGAATTAAATGCAGATGTAGAAAGCATAGATATTCTTAAATTTAAAGATTCTAAATCCTACAAAGACAGACTAAAAGAAGCAAAAGCTAAAACCAAACTAGTAGACTCCATCAGAAACGCACAAGGAAAAGTAAATGGCGTAGAAATGGTGATTTCTTGTATGGATTTTGACTTCATCGGAGGTTCTCTTGGGTCTGTGATGGGAGAGAAAATAAGAAGAGCAATAGACTTTTGTATAGAAAAAAAACTGCCTTATATGATTATCTGTCAGTCAGGTGGAGCAAGAATGCAGGAAGCAGCTTACTCACTGATGCAGATGGCAAAGGTTCAGGCGAAATTGGCTCAGCTTTCTAATGCAGGGCTGCCTTACATAGCCTACCTTACCAATCCTACTTTCGGTGGAATTACGGCTTCTTTCGCGATGACTGCTGATATCATCATGGCAGAGCCAGGAGCTTTGATAGGTTTTGCAGGGCCTAGGGTGATCCGTGAGACTATTGGGCGAGATTTACCAGAAGGATTCCAGACATCCGAGTTTTTACAAGAAAAAGGTTTTGTAGATTTTATAGTGAAAAGAAGGGAAATAAAAGAAACCATTTCCAAAACTGTAAAACTATTAATGAACAAATAAAAATGATAAAATCGTAAGTCTTTTTTGATTTGCGATTTTATTTTGAGAGAATGACTACTATTTTTAAGGCTATTCTGCAGCTTGATTTTAAGCGGCTTATCAAATTGTTAGGACTGTTGTTGAGGCATCCACTGTTTGCTTTTCTTACCTTCATAGCCACTATTAAAACCTTTAAAATTACAAATAAAAAATTCCCAGAAACTCACCATAAAAACGGAAGAGGAAATGCTTTTCGCCATGCTCTTTGGTGCTGTCTGATAATGATGTACTGCTGTAAAATTTCTTCTCCACAGAAAAGTCTGAAATGGTGTAAACAGATTACGGACATGCACGAAGAACTATTTGTAAATGAGTTGGTTGCTAGAGCGATGGATTTGCATAATAATCAAATAGGGATGAATCTCTTTATGACTATGCTGGAAGGAATTCATCGCCAGTTTTTCGAGACGCTTTTTTTCATGGAGCCGCTTTATGAAAAATCTCAAGAAGCAAAATTAATTTTCTCTGTAGAAGAAATAGAGGAAGGGCGAATGGCAATAATAGAGGATATAAACTAAGGATTTTCGCTTTTTGTAAAGAAAGAAAAACTTACATTTCCATATTTACGAGTTTCCTGTAAATCAGGATGTTCTATTTTTTGACGGGATTGGTGTTCTAGTATGAAGTATCCGTTTTCTTTTAAAATTCCTTCAGAAAGAATGAGAGAGATTAACTCTTGGTATTCATTTTCGGGCAGGTTAAACGGAGGGTCGGCAAAAACCAAATTAAAGCTTTTTCCTTGATTTTGTGCTTTTTTCAGCCAGTCAAAAACATTGGCTCTTAGAATGTTGATTTGTGAGCTGAAATCTAAATCTTTAGCCGTAGAATTGATAAAACCAGCATGTTTAGCATTCATCTCTACACTCGTGATGTCTTTGCAGCCACGAGAGGCCAGCTCCAGCGTGATAGAGCCAATCCCAGCAAAAAGGTCTAAAACAGACAAACTAGACAAATCTAAACGATGCTCTAAAATACTAAAAAGAGCCTCTTTGGCGAAATCCGTAGTTGGTCTGACTTCAAAATTCTTCGGAGCGGAGATTTTCTTACCTTTCCAAACGCCTGAAATGATACGATACATACTTATGAATTAACAATGAAATGTTTTCCCTTAAAGTTTTCGTACACGATGGAGATAGCTGGAACGAATTTTTCTAATTCGGATATAAAGGTGTCATTCTCAGAGATTTCTCCATAGATGTAGAAATAAGTTTCGTTGATATCAAAACCTATTTTGCTCAGTGTGAACATGATGAAATAAAGGAAATCTATTTCCGATGTAGCATCGAGATTGTTATAAAGAACCAATTTTCCATTTTCTAATGCAAGAAACTCTACTTGGTTGTGATACAGATTGATATGGATTTCGTTGTCCTTATTTACTTTTACAGAATCCAAAAATCGCTCTCCTGAGAACTGAAAATGAGAAGTCGCTGCAAGAGATTTTATCTTTTGGTAAAAATGTTTTGGGAAAGAGTAAAAAAACTGAACGCCGTATTTCTGGTTGATAGACTGCATCAGTTCTTCTGATTCTGTTTTTACATCAGAATTATAAGAAATAATCTGTTGCCCGAGCTGATGCTCTGCAAAAACATCTGGAGTCAGTGAGAAGTGGTTAAAAGCCGAGAAGACTTTTATCTCAGCCCAATTTTCTCTGCGAAGAATCTTGTCAAGTTCCTCTTCTATAAAATTTTTTGGAGTTTCATCCGTTACGAAACGAGCTTCTTCCTCTGTAACATTGTCTGTTTCATTTATTTGCCATTGCAAACCATCTTTTGTAAATAGGAGTGAAAGGTTCTTCATAATCTGTATTTAAGGGGCAAATTTAGTTAAATTTTTTAAATTTTTCTTTCCCAAGTCTGAAAATAAAAATCATAGGCGTGATTTTCATCTTTTAGGTGGTGGATTTCATCAGTTTTTATCCAGGTTTTTTCATCTATTTTTGGGAAAAATACATCGGCATCTGTTTGGTGGTTTACTTGGGTGATTTCTAGTCGGTCAGCCAAATCGATGGTATGGCGGTAGATTTCGCCGCCTCCGATGATGAATATATTTTCATTGATTTTTTTAGCGTGTTTGATGGCGTCTTTTAAACTCGGAACGATGAGAATCCCTTCCTCGAACCAGTCTTCCTTTCTGCTCACCACTATATTGGTGCGGTTTGGGAGAGGTTTTCCTATGCTTTCGTAGGTTTTTCTGCCCATTATGATGGGATGCCCTGAGGTGAGATTTTTGAAATGTTTCAAATCCGCAGGGAGATGCCACAGCAGCTGGTTGTCCTTTCCTAATTCGTTGTTTTTTCCGATAGCAGCGATAATGGTAATCATTTGGTTAAAGGGTTTTTAGTTCCAATTCTATTTTGTTTCCAAAGAATTTTTTAGAAATTTTTTGGAAATTTTTGGTCATATCCGAAACATAAAATTCATACTTCGGATCAGGATTATTCGTATTCAGTAATTTATGCTTTTCCAAAGTGAGCTTGATGTAGTTTGCCACAATATTCGGCGAGTCTATCACTCTCACTCTGTTGCCGTAGTATTGTTTGATTTCTTCCATCAGAAGTGGATAGTGGGTGCATCCCAAAATGAGCGTATCGATATCTTTTAATTTTTTATTAGAAAGATAATTGTAAATTACGCTGTGGGAAATGGGATGGTTGATAAATCCTTCCTCTATCACAGGGACAAGGAGCGGAGTTGCCAATTCTTCCACATTGATGAATTTATTATATTTTCTGATGCTTTTTCTGTAAAGTTTAGAATTTACGGTTGCTTTGGTAGCGATTACTCCTATATTTTGGTGGATTTCGTAGGCTACTTTTTCGGCAACGGGATTGATAACATCGAATACAAAAACCTTGTCGTTCACCATTTTTTTTACTTCTTCCAGTGCGTTAGAAGTAGCAGTGTTACAGGCGATTACTATCGCTTTGCAGTTTTGTTCCAAAAGAAATTTGGTGATTTGTAGGGAATAATCTATGATGGCTTCTTTGGATTTTTCTCCATACGGAAGATGCTTGGTATCACCGAAATAGATGAAACTCTCCTGCGGCATTACTCGTTTGATTTCTTTCGCTGTTGTCAGTCCTCCCACACCGCTGTCAAAAATCCCAATAGGTTGATTTGCACTAAGATGTTGATATTTCAAAACTCAAATTTTTTACAAAAATAGAAATAAGGAACAAAATAAAGAAAAAAGGCAAAAGTAATTTTCTACTTCTGCCCTTTTTTGTCAATATAAATTCGTGATTATTATCCAAGATAAGCATTGTACATCCAGACATCTTTTTCCTGTTCTGTGATGTATCCGCTCACAAGGGCGTTTGTCCCTTCATCATTTGCTTTGTCAGTTATTTCTAAAAGTTCTCTTTGTAGGTCTATCACTACTTTGAAAGAGTTTAGAATATCTTCTACGCATTTTTTGCCGTTATGCACTTCCTTGCTCTCTTTAATCGTTGAAACTTTCAGATAATCAGAATAGTTGTGGCTCGGCACATGACCTAATGTCAGGATTCTCTCTGCGATTTCATCTATTTTAAGAACAAGATTGTCATAAAGTTCTTCGAATTTCGGATGAAGAACGAAAAACTGGTCTCCCTTTATATTCCAGTGAGCACCGCGAGTGTTTTGATAAAAAACAGAATAGTTTGCAAGAAGGATGTTTAGCTTCTCAGCGATGTTTTTGCAGTCTTCTTCTTTAAGACCGATGATGTTAGAATTTTTCATATTTTTAGGATTTATTTCTACAAAGTTATGAAATAAAATTCTCCTAATCGATAGTTTTGATTTAATTTATAAGCAATCTAAATAGTTTCTCTCTATCAATGTTTTAATTTTTAAGTTTAAAAAATCAATAATTTTTTGAAAGAAAACATCAATTTCGGACTAAATTCTTTTGTACATCCATGAGTTTATCATAATTTTGTAACTTTTACAAAAAATCATAATATAAATATGGCACAATCACGAGCAAGACAAACCACGGAGGCGATAGAGAAAATATATGTTTCTATGCGCCATCTTTTTTATAGAGGTTCTTTCAAACCTGGTGGAAGGTCAGGTCAGAATATCAGAACGCTGCTTTCTACCATCAATCCTGAAATCTACGGAACAATGAATAATCCGAACAAGATAGAATTAGACGGATTGCTTTATGTTTTGGATAGACTTCCAGAAGGGATAGAGGAATGTGCATTTATTCATTTGACCTCGGATGAAGGCTTTCACAAAGCGAGTTTCACGCCCATAGTCCCTAAAAAACGAAGAAGAAACTGCTACCGTATAGACCAGCACCAGATGAATATAGAGGTTCTGCTGGGTCGCTCAGAGATTTATGATATTCTTACTCACCTTACTTTCCTTTATATAGAAGCGGATAAAATCAGAAATATCGGTTTTGATATGGAGGAGGGCAGACCGAGAAGAGTTTGGAAAATAATAGAAGAAGTAGCCAAAGGAGAGAAAAAATTCACAAGAACCGAAAAGGAAACAGCGATTATTCATCTTTCGGCGCTGCTGGGAAGGTCTTTTGATGAGACTTTGGAGGCTTACAAAAAATTTGGAAGTGATGACAATCCAGACCGATTGTTCAAGATTGTCTATAACCTTGGACAAGTGAGTTTCTTAGACTGGGCAGAGGAAAGAGAACGCGAAATTTATTTTTCTGCGATATTGCAGGAGCGCGTGGGACACCACCTTTTCGGAGAAAAATGGGCAAATACGCTTAAAGAAATTTTGGTTAAAGAAAACCTTTACCAAAGACCACTTAACATCATCAGTGCGAATATGCACTCGGTGAAAAATATGCTTTTTGCGAATGATGCCTTGAAAAAAACTTGCAAAACAGGAATAGACTACACGCTTTACGAGGAAATCAGCAACAAAAAAGACCTTCAAGACAAGATTTTGGACTACGCTCTTTCTCAAGGGATGATTTACATTAATGATGAAAGCGGAAGTAATATAGATGTGCAAATCGTTGATTTAAAGAAAATTAACCTAAAAAATACGCCTTTCACGGAGGCTAATTTCTCTGGTGAAGATGTTTTGATAGTTTTTGATTATGCCTTTGGAGAGCAGGCTTACGAGATTATGGATGAGCTTCTGCGCCCATTCGATGTGAAAGGAGAGGAGTGCAAGCTCAATGTGAAATCCATCTCTATCATGGGTAAAGCAGGAATTCTTACAGGAGAAAAAGGCGATATCATGATTCCTACATCGCATATTTTTGAAGGAACAGCGGACAATTATCCATTTGAAAACGCCCTGAAATTGGATGATTTCCAAGATTCAGAGCTGAAAGCCTTTGAGGGAAGTATGGTCACTGTTTTGGGAACATCGCTTCAGAATAAGGATATTTTGTCTTATTTCATGAATACATCGTGGAAGTCTATCGGACTAGAGATGGAAGGTGCTCATTATCAGAAAGCGATACAGGTGGCTTCTAAAATCCGCCACCATATCAATGAGAATTTATTCTTATGCTATGCTTACTATGCATCTGATAATCCACTCGAAACAGGAAGCACGCTTTCTTCGGGAGGGCTGGGGCTTACAGGAGTGAAGCCTACTTATTTGATTACATTACGAATTTTAGAGAAAATTTTGAAATAAAACAATGAACACGAGGATTTTAAAAAAGATTTTCATCGCGGTATTCTTTATTCTTGGAATAGTGGAAGCATCGGCTTGGGGAGTTACGGGGCATCGCGTAGTAGCGGAAATAGCAGAAAATCACCTGACTAATAGAGCGAAAAGAAAACTGAAAAAGCTTATCGGGAAACAGAAACTTGCCTACTGGGCAAACTGGCCAGATAATGTCAGAAACTCTCCAGAGTGGAAGAATACCAGCACATGGCATTATGTAAATATTCCGCCACAGGAGTCTAAAGAGCAGTTTATAGAACAATTAAAGAATAATAATAAACCCAATATTTATACCGCAATACAAAATGTAAAGGGCGTTATCGTAGATAAAAATACGCCTGATGCAGACAGGGAAATTTATTTGAGGTTTTTAGTGCATTTTCTTGGAGATATGATGCAGCCTATGCACACAGGAAGAGAAGAAGATTTGGGAGGAAATCTCATCAAGATACAATTCTTCAAGAAAGATACTAATCTTCATTCTCTTTGGGATAGCGGACTGATAGACAATACAAAATACAGCTATACAGAGTACGCAAGGGTTCTGGATGTGAAATCAAAAGAAGAAATCGAGCAAATCCAGAGCGGAAGCCTAGAAGACTGGCTCTATGAAAGCCATCAAGCGGCTAACCAGCTTTATGCCAGCGTAAAACCTGGGGAAAACTACAGCTACGATTATCAAGAGCAGTATAAAGATTTGTTAGAAAGACAGCTTCTGCATGCAGGATTGAGATTGGCTAAAATACTAAACGAAGTTTTATAAACTAAAAAGAGCATCTGTAAAAGATGCTCTTTTTTTGTGTGGTTATTTTACGACCCAAGTCATTCCCAGCATGAAATTCCGCCCTGCCTGTGGGAAATAATAGGCGGCTCCATCATAGACATGCCCTTTGGTCATGTACATTCTATTGAGGAGGTTATTGAGGTTGAAATAAAGATTTAGTTCGTGGTGTTTCAAGCTTAATTTATAACCAGCCAAGAAATCCAAAAGATTGTAATCAGGAATCGCAAGTGTCTGGGTATTATCCAGATACTGCCCGCTGACAAATTGGTTTTGAATACCGAAATTAAAGTTTTTCAGCTGATAAGACACGCCGATATTGCTGATGAATTTCGGAGAAAGAGCGATGTCTGTAGTTCCTAGGTTTTCCAGCACTCCGCCATTTTTTACATGAAAATTAAGGTTTTTGTTTTCGCTCCAAGTTGCATTAGCCAAAAATTGAATGTTTTTGATAGGTTTTAGATTAAAGCCAAATTCCACACCTCTTCTGAAAGATTTTCCTGAATTTTCTCTGATGAAAGCACCTGTATTATCGATTTTGCCACTGAAAACCAATTGGTTATTATAGTGCATATAGTAAAGGTTCGCAAAAACAGAAAAGAATTTTCCGCTTTTTTCCAGTCCTAGCTCAAAGTCGTGGAGCGTTTCGTGCTGGATATCATTTTTAGAAATAATGTCCTTTCGGCTCGGCTCTCGGTGAGCCAGTGCGTAGGAGAAATAGATTTTTCCGTGGTTAAAATTAAAGTTAATTCCCGTTTTTGGGTTTAGGAAATTGAACGCTCGGCCGAAATCGCCTCCTTCTCCTTTGAAATATTCTAAAACTTTGGCATTGTGATAGATATGTCTAAATTGTAAATCTCCAAACAGCTCAAATTTGTTCAAAGAATAAATGAATTTTCCGAAGAAAGAAAGGTCGTTTTTCACCGAATGATTTCGGTAATATTCATGCTCAAAAGGAATCTGCGGCAGCCCAAACGCCGAGCTCATATTTCCAAAATGCTTTCCTTGATATTGGTTTCCTGCGCCACCGAGGTTGATTTTCAGGTTGTTATATTTCCCATAAATATGCGCAACCATTCCATAAAAATCATTGTCCAGCCATTTTTTTCTGATGAGGTCTGTTTTTACGATTCCAGAATTGAGAATATTGTATTTTTCGGGTCTTTGGTCTTGTTTGTAGTTTTCGTAGAAACCTTTTCCTTTGGTGTAATGAAGGGTAGTTTCCAAATCCCAATGGTTGCTAATGTTTTGATTTATAATGAGATGATAATGGTTTTGCTGGTAATTGTCCGTTTCGTTATCGTAGAATTTTACAATATTTCCACCTTGGTAGATTGCTCCAGAGGAATTGAATTTTCGGTTGATCTTATAGGTGTTTTCATCTATTCCGTTCCATGATTGGTAAGTTTTTTCCTTGCCGCCGAACGCCAAAAATTTTAGTTTTGTTTTTTCAGTTTTGAATAAAGCGGTGATGTTGTAGGACTGCAGGTCAGAGGCTGCTCTGTCTATGTATCCATCTGATTTTATGATGGAATATCTCGCCATGATGGAGAATTTGTTGTGAAGAAAATTCCCTGTTCCAGCCTCGAAAGAGTGTTTTCTGGTATCAAAAGAACCATAGGACTGGTCGGTTCGGAAATATGGCGTTTCCTCTGGGTTTTTGGTGATGATATTCACACTCGCCCCGAAAGCCGCCGCCCCGTTGGATGTGCTTCCCACGCCTCTTTGAATTAGGATTTGAGAAGCCGAACTGGCTAAATCGCTGACATTTACGAAGAAAGTCCCCTGTGATTCGCTGTCGTTGTACGGAACGCCGTTCATCATCACATTGATAGAAGTTCCTGCCACGCCCCGAATTCTAAAATCTGAGTAACCCACTCCGTTCCCAGTATCCGATGAGGAAAGGACAGAGGTCTGATTTTTGAGAAGCATCGGAAGGTCTTGCCCGAGGTTTTTCTGGGCTAAATTTTCCACACGGATGATTTCTTTGGTGATGGGAAGCCGTTTGGTGAAATTGACAGCTTCGATTTCTTTGACTTTGGCAGAGTCTGCCTGTGCGTAGGACATAGAGCTAGCGCATAGCCCTAAATAAATAATTCCTTTCATTCTTTCAATAATTTTAGTTAAACAATTTTGAGAATAAAAGGATGCGAAAAAATAAGAGAACACAATCGTGCCTGGACACTTCCCTAAACAGCATTACCTGTTCAGGTTCATTGGGTATGATCTCAGCCTTTTACAGCACCCCTTTTTGCTGGCGCAAAGATATTAAATTTAGAATAAAATCTGAAAAATAGCGACATTTAACATCGTAAAATCAAATTCCAAATAAGGGTGTCTACTAATTCAAAATAATATTATACTTTTGCAAAAAGTTTTGGTATGGCAAAAAATCTAGTAATCGTAGAGTCTCCTGCAAAGGCAAAAACTATTCAAAAATATTTGGGTAAGGATTTTGAGGTAAAATCCAGTTTTGGACACATCAGAGACCTTCCTAAAAAAGGCATGGGTATCAATCTGGAAAATTTTACGCCAGATTATGAAATCTCTGCTGATAAGAAAAAAGTGGTGGCAGAGCTGAAAGCTGCATCTAAAAAAGCTGAAACAGTGTGGCTGGCTTCCGATGAAGACCGCGAAGGAGAGGCTATCGCTTGGCATCTTGCACAAGAGCTAAAACTAAAATCCGAAAATACTAAACGAATAGTTTTCCACGAAATTACTAAAAATGCAATACTAAAAGCAGTAGAAAACCCTAGAGAAATAGACCAAAACTTGGTCAATGCTCAGCAGGCAAGAAGAGTTCTTGACCGAATAGTGGGTTTTGAGATGTCGCCAGTCCTTTGGAAGAAGGTAAAACCAGGGCTTTCGGCTGGGCGTGTCCAGTCCGTAGCGGTGCGGCTCATCGTAGAAAGAGAGAAGGAAATCAGGGAGTTTAAGCCCGTTCCTTCGTATAAAGTGGAAGGCGTTTTTACCAACCTTGAAAAACAGGAAATTTCCGCAAAACTAAAGAAAGATTTTACCAAAGAACAAGATGCGGAGAACTTCCTAAATCAAGTTCAAAACATTAATTTTAAGGTTCTTAATGTAGATGTAAAACCTGCGCAGCGTTCGGCATCGGCTCCTTTTACTACTTCTACACTACAGCAGGAGGCGAGTAACAGGCTGGGATATGGCGTAACAACGACGATGCGTGTAGCACAAAGGCTCTATGAAGAGGGATACATTACCTATATGAGAACGGACTCTGTGAACCTTTCTCAGGAGGCGATAAACGCTGCTAAAAGTCAGATCCTGAAAGAGTTTGGCGAAGAGTATTCTCAGCCAAGAAACTATGTGACAAAATCGGCATCAGCACAGGAAGCCCACGAAGCGATTCGTCCAACGGATTTTGGAATGAAATCCATCGATGATGTTCAGCTGAACAAGCTTTATCAGCTTATATACAAACGAACATTAGCCAGCCAGATGACCAACGCTAAGCTGGAAAAAACTGTAATAGAAATAGGAAATTCAGAGCTGCCACAGCATTTCGAGGCGCAGGGAGAGGTTATTGTTTTTGATGGTTTCCTTCGTGCTTATGGTATTTATAAAAATGAAGATGAAGAGCAGGAGGATGGCGACAAAATATTACCAAAAGTAAATGTAGGCGAAGCTTTGGCATATAAAAAAATCACAGCAGTAGAAAAATTCAGCCGTCCAGTGTCTCGTTTTACAGAAGCAGGTTTAGTGAAAAAACTGGAAGAATTAGGCATCGGAAGGCCGTCTACTTATGCACCTACGATTCAGACGATTCAGAACCGTGAGTATGTAGACAAGCGCGAAATAGAACCAAAGGAACGCGAAATAGTAAAGCTTACTTTGACAAAAACAGTATTAAAAAAAGAAATCCTAACGGAGAAATTCGGAGGAGATAAAAATAAATTTGTCCCAACAGATATAGGAATTGTCGTAAATGACTTTTTGACAACTAATTTCAATGAAATTTTGGACTATGGTTTCACTGCGAAAGTGGAGCAGGATTTCGATGAAATAGCCAAAGGAGAAGAAAAATGGAAAGATGTTCTAAAAAACTTTTATAGTAGTTTTCACCCAAAAATAGAGGATGTAGGTGAGAATGCAGATAGAGCGACAGGAGAGCGACTGCTGGGACAAGACCCTAAAACAGGCAAAAATGTTTATGCTCGAATTGGGCGTTTTGGACCGATGGTTCAGATAGGAGAAACAGACAGCGATGAAAAGCCTATTTTCGCATCACTGATGGCAACTCAAAACATTGTTACCATTACTTTGGAAGAGGCGCTGGAACTCTTTAAAGTGCCGTTTGATTTACAAGACTACGAAGGAAAAACTGTTACGGTAGGAGTAGGGCGTTTTGGGCCGTATGTGAAATGGGGTGAGGTGTTCATCAGCCTTCCAAAGGGAGAAAATCCGCTTTCGGTGGACTATGACAGGGCAGTGGCTATCATAGAAGAAAAGAAAAAGGCAGATGCGCCAGTGGCTTCTTATAAGGGAGAGCCTGTTACCAAGGGCGTGGGAAGATTTGGGCCGTATCTGAAATATCAGGATATCTATATCAATGTGCCTAAAAAATACGATTTTGAAAATCTTTCTCAAAAAGAAGTGGAGGAACTCATCGAAGCGAAGCTCGATAAGGAAGCCAACCGATATATCCAGCAGTGGGAAGAAGAAAAAATATCAATAGAAAATGGGCGCTGGGGGCCTTTTATAAAATTTAAAAAAGCAAATTTCAAGATTCCTAAAAAACAGGATGACACTAAATATACGCCAGAGGAACTGAAAGATATTTCCCTAGACCAAGTGAAAAAGTGGATTTTGGAGCAGGATAAAACAGCTTTTGCAGAGAAAAAAACAGCAAAGAAAAAATAATGAAAATGAGAGGAAAAGGTAATGAAATATTTTGCCTTTTTTTCTTATAT
This sequence comes from uncultured Flavobacteriaceae bacterium, assembly GCA_963530895.1. Taxonomy (GTDB): domain Bacteria; phylum Bacteroidota; class Bacteroidia; order Flavobacteriales; family Weeksellaceae; genus JABCPE02. The sequence continues at coordinate 16,367 of CAUSFO010000007.1, forward strand.
ATTGAGTAAAGGAATGGATTTACAAGACATTTTTATAAAGCCAGAAAAAATCAGTTGTGAGCATTGGCAGCTGGGAAACACTATTTCTGATGAGGTTCAGGAAAATGGAGTGGTGCTTATTTTTTGTTCTGATGAAAGAGGGAGCGGAGGAAATGCTGAAATGAAGGATTTCAGCAGGCTTAGAAAAGAATTTTATGCCTTGTCATCATTTGATTTTGAAGTTCCTATTTGTGATTTGGGAGAGCTTATTTCAGGTAAAAATCAGGCAGATACGCGATATGTTTTGGAGGAAATCCTGACATTTTGTTATAATAAAAATGCAGTTCCAATTGTCATCGGAGGAAGCGTGGATTTGTCTTACGCATTATTTTCAGCGTTAAATTTCCAACAGAAAGGCGTTAACTATGCCCATATATCTAATGTTGCTTCTCTTTCAAACGAAGGAGAAGAAATTTCGGAGGCGAACTATTTACACAAGATTTTAACGAAAAAAGAAGCTTCTTTGCGAAATTTTCATCTTTTGGGTTATCAAAGGCATTTAAATGAAATCGCTTTATTAAAGCTGATGAAAGAAGTGGATTTTGATGTCCTTCGCCTTGCTGATATGATGAATACGACGGAGAGGGCAGAGCCTTTTTTCCGTAGGGCAGATATGGTTACGCTCAACTGTGATGCGGTGGAGAGTTTTTCGGAGGCTTTTTCTACAAATCCGCAGGTAAATGGGCTGAACCGCCGTGAAATCTGTGCTTATATGAAAGAAATAGGGCTGAGTGAAAATCTGAAAACTTTCGGGGTGTTTAATTTTAATGTTCATTCGGAAAGTGTTCTAAATCATCAGCTTATGGCACAGATGCTTTGGTATTTGATAGAAGGGATAAATATCCAGAGGACACATCCAAAGGAGCGTAGTTATGATACTTTTGTGGTTTTGATAGATAATAGGGAATTTAGTTTTAAAAGGGATACTTTCAGCGGATTGTGGTATTTTGCGAAGGGAAATGATGTGAAAAAATGGATTCCTTGTTCCCGAGAAGACTACGAAAATGCTAAGAAAGGCGAACTGAATAAAAGGTTTTTAATATAAGATTATGAAGAAAAAGATTTACTATATTTTATTGGTATTTGTGCTGTTTTTAGGGGCGGGAGCATTATATATCTATAAGAAAAGATCATATGCAGAGAGGAGAGAATATTATCCAGTTCAGGATAATTCTAAGAAAGATAGTGTATTGAAGATTGGAATTATTGGTGACAGCTGGGTGGGGCGTACTGATTTGGATAAAAAAATGCAAAAATTCTTTTCTGAAAAAGGAATTGAAGCGGAGTTTATTGCCTTGAGTCATCCTGGAGGAACCTCAAAAGAGATTTATGAGGATATGTTCAAGGAAAAAAATGAAGAATTTTCATCAAAATTTGTGATAGAATCTAAGCCAGATTATTGTATTGTCATTGCAGGAGTAAATGATGTGGCAAGACATATAGGAAAGAAATATTATGCAGATCATATGATTTTGATTATTAATACTTTACTACATTACAAAATAAAACCTGTTGTTGTAGAAGTACCTAATTTTGGGGTAGAGGATGTGCAGGAATATAAGAATGTATTTAGTAGGTGTACAAATGCTATATCTCAAGCAATTGATGGTGATGAGGTGAATGATGGTAATGTGTATGCGTATAGAGAAGTTCTTTTTACAGAATTGAAAAAGAATGATTTGTTTGATAAAATCATACTTTTTTATTCGAATAAAATCAATAAAGATTACAAGAATAACAAGAATTTATTTTCTGATCCATTACATCTTAATGAGCAAGGATATGAAGTTTTTGTTAAAGAGTTATCGGAGGATATTATTGAGGAAATAAAAAGTGAGAATAAGCAGAATTAAAGATGAAAATTGAAATAGCATGAAGAAAGTTTCCATCATTGTTCCTGTTTATAATGTAGAAAAATATCTTGCAAAATGTCTTGATTCATTGGTGAATCAGACTTTGGAGGAGATGGAAGTCATTGTTGTAGATGATGGAAGCAAGGACAATTCTAAGCAGATTATAGATGAATTCCAAACCAAATATCCTGATAAAATAAAATCTTTTGTAAAGGAAAATGGAGGGCTGAGCGATGCGAGGAATTTTGGTTTGGATAGAACAAATGGCGAATATATAGGCTTTGTGGATAGCGATGATTATGTTACAGCAGAAATGTTTGAGGAGATGTATTCTCTTGCCAAGAAATACGATGCTGAAATGGTAATCTGTAATCTTCAAAAAGTCGATGAAAATGGAAAAATTCTTCAAAAACTAACTCAAGTTCCCAATATGCCAGAGAAAATAGATTTAGCAAAAAATCTTTCTGTTTTTTCGGATTTGGGATATTTTGCTTGTAATAAACTTTTTAAAAGGAAATTGTTTGAAAATAAACGATTTAAAAAAGGAGTGCATTTTGAGGATATACAACTTGTTCCACAGCTTTTGCTGAGTTGTAAGACTTTAGCCCAAACTCAGAATTATCATTACCAGTACCTTGAGCGACAGGATTCTATCACAAAAACCCATACCGAAAAAGGTTTGGATTTATTAAAGGCTGTGAAGGATGTGGAAGAAGTGTTCTATAGGTCTCAATATTCTAATGAAAAACACGCATTGAGGGGGTTTTGGATAATGGAGGCAGTTTATTCTTATTTGGCGTATTTGGCTTTTGTGAAAGAAGATGATTTATACCAAAGAATGTCAGCAGAATTGAGAAAATTCATTAAGGAAAGAAAAATATCTTTGATAGAAATTCTTAATTATGAGCGGTTTGGTAAGAATTATCTTGTATCTTTGCCAATTAAGAAAAAAGTATATTATTTATTGTATTTTTTGAGGCAGGAATGGCTTTTGAGAAAAATACTGAAATAGAGAAAAGATGATATATTTCCTACACCCTGTTTTTACGATACTGACAATAGTTCTGGTGGTTTATAGTCTTTTAGAGGTGAATAACTACAAGAATTATAATTCTGTATGGGTGGTAGTTGCTTTTTTGACAATACTGATTGGGTTAAGATTCTGGATAGGAGCAGATTATGGAATTTACTTTAGAGCATATCATGATCTTGGAAAAAAGTTAGATACACCAGATATCCTTAATATTGTCATTGAAGGAAAAAAACAAGTACATATGGAATGGTTGTATTTGTTATTTGCAAATATTACATATGAGGCAGGTTTCTCATTTTATATATTCACTTTTCTATTAGCAATTATTTCTATTACAATTAAATATAAAGCCTTTACTGAACATGCTGTATATCCAGCATTTGCGATGTTGTTGTTTATGTATCCTACATTACTTGTCTCTGATGGGGGGCAAATGAGGCAGGGGATAGCCATGGCAATACTACTTTTTTCTTTTAGATATATTAAGGAGAGAAAACTACTCATGTTTTTATCCATAGCCTATTTAGCTGTAAGTTTTCATACATCAGCAGCGGTTTTTATTATTGCTTATTGGATCGTATTGATTCCTATGAATTCTACTCGAATTTTGATAGTTGTCTTAGTGTGTATGGCATTATCTCCATTAAAACTTTATCAGTATGTTTCGTTATTGGATTCTTTTGTCTCTACAGGGGTTTATTCAGGCTTTCAATCTTATGAGTCATTGGATATAGAAGAAACTTCAGTTCGTTTTATTAAGTTATCAGATTTAATTTGTATATTGTATACCTATTTTTTGGTTACATATGATAAGGCCGCGTGTCAAAAAATTCCATATTATGAGTATATGAGAAATATAGGAGTTTTGGGTATTTGTTTGTATTTTATTTTTAGATGGAATGAGATATTTTCATCAAGATTGGTAGCCAATTTTCTTATTTATATGCCTATGGTATTGGTAAATATAGTTGCAGCTGTAAGTAATGATAGGTTAAGAAAGTCACTACAATATGTACTTTTGGTATTTGTTGTTTTTCAGTATTTTGTATATGCAAATCAGCATGGACTGAGAACAGGATACACAATGGAATATAGAAATATTTTATGGTCAGAATAAAAATATTATGAATGAAATAAAACTATTTTTCGGGTTAGAGAGACAGGTGTTTTTTCTTGTGAAGATATGTTTTGTTCTCTTACTTGCTTTTTTGTTAAGTTATAAAGCTATACCTGTAATCATTAGGATTTCAAAAAGTAAAAATCTAATGGATATACCAGGTGATAGGAGTTCTCATGAGTATAAAATTCCTAATCTTGGTGGAATAGCGTTATTTTATACAATAGGCATCTGTGCGCCAATTTTTGCTTATGAACTATTTGTGCAGTATAGATTTTTGTTTCCTGCAATGGTTATCTTGCTTTATATAGGAGTAATGGATGATATTTTGGTGATGAAAGCCTATAAAAAACTAATTGGGCAAATTGTTATTGCAACCATGATGGTGGTGGGTTCTGATGTCCGAATAAGAAGTTTGTTTGGTTTGTTTGGTATTTATGAATTAGAATATTTTGTAAGTGTATTTTTTAGTATATTTTCATTCATTATACTTATCAATGCATTTAATTTGATAGATGGAATAGATGGGCTAGCAGGAATATTTGCGGTGATTAGTTTCTCTATTTTTGGATTTAGTTATTACCGTTTGGGAGAATATAATTATCCGATGGTTATTCTTTGTGTGGTGATTATAGGGTCTTTGTTGGGTTTTTTATATTATAATTTATCCAATGACTGGCGGCAAAAGATTTTTATGGGAGACACAGGTTCTATGATTATAGGATTTGTCCTTGTGTTTACGGCATTTTATTTTATTGATTTATTTATTAGTAGTGGTGATGCAGTGCCTGTAGGAAGACCAAAATACCATATGGAAACAGCACCTATTATAGCGGCTACTATTTTGATTATCCCTATTATAGATACTTTGAATGTTATCATTGTAAGGATTTTGAATAAGAAATCACCATTAAGGGCAGATAGAAACCATATCCATCATAAGGTTTTGGATTTAGGATTCACTCATAAGAAGGCTACAGCATTTATTATCACCTATTACATGGGAATAGTTTTGGTTACCTATTTTCTGCGTCATATGAATATTAATTTATTATTTTTAGTGGTGCTTAGTTTAGGTCTTTTTGGGGCATATTTGCCAAATATTATATCAAAAATGAAGAAATAATAATAAAAATCATATTTTTGTAGAATCAATAATAAAAACGATGAAAAGAAACAGCATTTTAGGCCTAGTGGCAACAATGATGATGATATCTTGTGTGGGAACAAAAGATGTAAAATATCTTCAAAAAAATGAAAATCTGGAAATTAACTCTGAAGGACTAGTTCCATATAATATTCCTGTATATAGAGTTACAAAAAATGATATACTTTCTCTTAATATAATTACAACTCCTAAGGGAGATGCAGCACAGTTTTATTCTTCATACAATGTTTCAGGAGGAGAAGGTGCTGGAGCAGGGAATTTGAACCCAAGTGTATTAACAACTACATCTACAACAACCACATCTGGAAGTGGTAGTATAGGAACTATGTCTGGTGGTAATGGAAATTACTATTTTCGAGGACTAAAGGTAGATTCTAAAGGAGATATAAATGTTTTTGGAATTGGTTTTATAAAAGCTGAAGGAAGAACATTGGAAGATATTTCTCAAGAAATCCAAACTCGTGTAAATGAAAATTTCTTGGGAGGAAAATCTGAGGTAAGACTTAATTTAGATGGAATAAGATACTATATCCTTGGGGATATAGAAACAGTAGGAATCACAGGTGAAAAAGTGGCTTACAAACAGACACTTACTATTACAGAGGCTTTGGCAATGAATGGCGGATTAAATAGAACTGTAGACAGAAAGAACATAGTTTTGCATAGAAAGCTTCCAGAAGGGATAAAGATAGTGAAACTAGACCTTACTAGAGAAGATGTGATGAATTCACAGTACTATTGGCTTCAGAACGGAGATGAAATATATTTAAATACCAGAGGAAGAAACCTTAATGGATTCGGTAAAGAACCTGTACAAGCTATTGGTACAGCTGTTTCCCTTATTACATCAGCCCTTACGGTATATCTTCTATTTTCAAGATTATAAAATATGATTCCAGGAAAAAATAATAATACACAAGAACAAATCCCCACAGGACAGGAAAAAAGTAAGGTGGGGACTTTTAGCATATTTAGTGTAGAGAGTTTTATTAGGAGGGGTATTAGAAGTTGGTATTGGTTTGTAGGGCTGGCTGTTTTGGGGTATAGTTTGTTTTATATCTATGACAAATGGTATGTTCAGAGGGTTTATGCATCAAATTTGTCCTTAAGTATCTCAAGTAGTACGGCAAGTTATTTTACGCCTAATCAATCTATTAACTTCATCTGGGGACAGGAAGGAAATCAAGATGGAGTGTTCCTCAAAAAAATGGTCTTGTCTAGAAGCCATAATGAATATTTGGTTCAGGAATTGGATTTATTTGTAGGATATTCTACAAAAGGACTTCTAAAATCTACTTATTTGGACAAATATGATTCTCCTGTTCTTGTAGAAGTGGATAAGGAACATTTACAACAGGTCAATTATCCTATAACGATTTACCCGAAAGGAAATGGAAAATATGAAATAGAACTTCCAGAGGAAGGGCATTCTACACATTTGTATAGTTATAAAACAGAAGGATTTAAAGATATTTCCACATATGAAAGACCTGCAAATAAGGTTGTTTCGGTTAATCAATGGTATGAGACACCTAACTTACGGTTTAGATTGGTTAATAATCCAGAAGCAAAAATTAAACTTGATAAAATTATAATCAATTTAAGCACAGTAGATCAGGCTGTTAGATCAATAATTTCTACTATAAATGTAGAATTTGATAAGGAACTAAGTTCTATAATGACAATCACTAAGAAAGGTTATAACCTTCGTGAGACAGTATCTTTCTTAAATCAATCTGTGGAGAAACTTATTGAAAAAAGGGAAGAGGATAAAACCCTTGTGGATAAGAATACCCTTCAATACATCAATGATAATCTCAAAAAGGTAAGACAAAAACTAGATTCTAGTGCAAACAACTTTAATCAGCTGAAAATAGATAAAAGGATGTTCAGTGTAGAAGGGAAAGATCAGGAATTACTCAGAAAAATTTATGATTTAGAAATAAAAAAAGCCGACCTACTTACAAAAGTGAATTCTCTTAATAATATAAGAAATTCTGTAAGTAGAAGTTTGGAAGACCTTATCAATGTTAATAGTGCAGGAATAGAAGATGGAGGTTTTATGGCGACTATTTCGGAGCTTAAAGCTTTGTATCTTAAAAGGCTAGAGATGTCCACTATCTATACACCTGACTCTGAACCTATGAGGGAGATTAACAAACTTATCAATGAAGCTAGGGGAAAATCCTATGGTAAACTAAATGATTATTCTTCTGTTTATTATGAACAATTGGCTAAACTAAATGACGATATCAGAAAGGCAGAGCTAGATTTAGCACATTTACCTGATGACCAAAGGAAATATATAGATATGGAAAGGGAGTATAAGGTCATAGAAACAACCTATAATACTCTACTCTCTAAACAAGCTGAAACTCAGTTAAGGCTCGCAACAGCTAAATCTGATTTGACTATCATAGACCCAGCAAAAGATTTAGGGCAAGCTCCTATTGGGCCAAATGTGGCGGTTGTGAAATATGGACTCGTATTTGGTTTTATGCTTATACCGTTGTTGCTGATTTTAGTAACAGAGATATTGGATAATAGGGTAAAATCTATAGCAGAATTATTGGGCGTTGTCAAGATACCTCTTCTAGGAGTTATTGGTAAAAACCTTCATGAGAACAACCTTACAGTATTGGAACAGCCAAAATCTTCTATTTCAGAGGCGTTTAGGGGAATTAGAGCGAATTTAAGATTTCTCTATAATGAAGATGGAAATAGTAAAGTGATTTTGGTGACTTCATCAGTAGGGGGAGAGGGAAAAACATATTGTTCTATCAATATAGCATCGGTTCTTGGGCTTAGTGGCAAAAAAACTATTTTGCTTGGAATGGATTTACGAAAGCCTAAAATTTTTGGAGATTTTAAGATAAACAACAAATATGGAATTTCTAATTATCTTTCGGGAGATATAGAAATGCATGAAATCATCAATAAAACTAAAATTCCTGCTTTGGATGTGGCGACTTCTGGACCAATTCCACCGAACCCTTCGGAGCTTTTGATGAGTGACAAGAACAAGGAATTTATAGAATTATTGAAAAAAGAGTATGATTTTATCATTATAGACTCGCCGCCAGTAGGGTTGGTTGCGGACTCTTTTGAATTGATGAAACTTACTGATGCCAATGTGTATGTAGTGAGACATGAATACACAGAAAAACACATGCTTAGAATGGTAACAGAGAAGTATCACGCAGAGGAGATTAAGCATCTTGGGCTTATTTATAATGATTTTGTGTCTAAACAGGGCTATGGTTATGGCTACGGTTACGGCTATGGTTACGGCTATGGTTACGGCTACGGTTATTTTGATGAAGACAAAAATTATGAGGAGCCTACCCTGATAAAAATTAGAAATAAAATCAGAAGTATTCTTGGAAGAAACAAATAAACAAAAAAAGAGCAATTTTTCATTGCTCTTTTTTATATTTCAATATCAACTACATAGCCCTCGTGGTTTCTTATGTTGATGACATTTCCGTCTTGGAAACAGAGATATTGACCTTTTATTCCTTGTAAAATACCACTGAAATTAGGATGCTTGTCCAAGGTGAAAGCTAAAATTTTCTCAGGTGCCGTGTAAGGGAAATCTATTTTCCAGATTTTTTCTTCATTGATGGCGAATTTTCTACTTTCTACAGGAAAAAGGCTTTCTATTTTATTTCTAAAATCAATCAAATCAATCTCATCTTCATACTCATTTTGGAGCATTTTTCGCCAGTTGGTTTTATCCGAAATGTGCTGTTTCAGAGCAACTTCTATCACGCCTGCTTCGTAGCGGTTTTCGGTTCGTGCGATGGGCAGGGCAAATGTAGCACCTTGGTCTATCCATCGTGTTGGGATTTGGCTTTCGCGGGTTACGCCCACCTTTACATCACCAGTATATGCCAAATACACGATATGAGGCTGAAGTTGAATGTTTTTTTCTATTTCCAAATTTCGCTCCTCTATACCGAGATGAGCAGTGGAAAGCTCTGGTTTTAAGATGGAGTCGCTGGCGAAAGGGCTTTCAAAAAAACATTTTTTACAAAATCCCATTCGGAAAACGGGTTCGCTGCTTCCGCATTCTATACATTGATAACCAATGTGTTGTATGCTTATTTTCTTTCCAAATAACTCATTTAGGTGTATGATGTCTCCCGAAATATTTAGGTAATATTGCACAGGTTCAGCAAGTTGAGTTATCATTTTACGAATTTGTCCTCTGAATAACATCTTCTTTTTTATAAATACAAAAATATAAATTTTATGAATAGAAAAAGTGAATCCTGAAATTGATATTTTTTTTATACATTTGCAGTTTAAAAAAGATAATGAAAAGGATATTTATTTTACTAGGGTTTGTAGGATTGACAAACATTTATGCACAAAAAGGAAGAGTTGGAGTTAATACAGACGCTCCTAAAGCTACATTGGATATCAATGGTAGTTCAGTAGATAATATAAAAGGTATCTTGATACCAAGGGTAACTACAGCAGAAATGAAAACTATGTCAGGAGATGCAAATTTTGGAGTGCATCAACATTCAAACCTTGTTTATCTTACTGACACTATGCCAACAGCAGACCAGGTAGACAAGCATGAATATGTAACAGATGAGGGATTCTATTATTGGAATAATACAGCTTTAAAATGGATCCCTCTGAATGACCTTAGATATGTAGGAAGAGGAAATCATATAACCATGGATGCTGGACAAAATGGAACTTCACTTCTTGCAGGGAGCAATAATATAGGAATAGGAAAAGGAAGTCTTAATGTGAATACTGGCTCAAATAATATTGCAGTAGGTGCTAGTGCTCTTCTGAAAAACACTTTAGGGAGTGCTGCTATTGCTATAGGAACCAATGCTCTTATAAGAAATACTACAGGAAATAATAACATTGCTATAGGAACTAATACTCTTACACAAAATATAGCTGGAAATAATAATATTGCCATTGGTGTCACAGCACTAAAAGAAAACAAAGCGGGTAATAATGTTGCAATAGGAGGGGAGGCTCTTACTAATAACACAACAGGGAAGAATAATATTGCTCTTGGTCCAAATACACTCAGACAAAATACAAGCGCAGATAATAACCTTGCTATCGGTCTGAATGCTCTTGAGGCAAACACGGTAGGACAAGCTAATATGGCGCTTGGTAATTCTGCTCTTTCACGAAATACCAATGGTGAATATAATATAGCATTTGGATATAATACCATGCCTCTAAACGAAGGAGGTTCTAATAACATTGCTATAGGACATAATTCTGCTAACCAAATTGTAGATGGAAGTTATAATACTGTAATAGGAACAGGAGGTTCGTATATAAATAATGGAAATGGGAATATTAGTATAGGAAATTCTGGAGATGGTACAGATACGGCTTCATTAGATAATATCATTGCTATAGGTCATGGCATTACACCCACTACAGATAACACTATCGTTTTAGGAAATAATACAGCAACAGGACCAAAAGTAGGAGTGGGAACTTATACTCCTCAGTCAAAATTAGATGTTAATGGAGACATCAGAGTAGGAGGGACTACAGCATCTTGCTCAACAGCTAACGAAGGAGCTATCCGCTATGAATCTTCATTAAAGAAATTTCAAGGATGTGATGGATCTAACTGGGTTCCTCTTAATTAAAAAATAAATTTAACAAGCATAGAAGTTTCTTTATTTTAAAAGAAACTTCTTTTTTTATACTTTTGTATATCTAAAAAATATAAAATGACATATCTCATTACAGGTGGAAGTGGTTTTATTGGTTCGCATCTGACAGAATATTTGCTAAAAAACGGACATTCTGTCATCAATGTGGATAATTTTGATGATTTTTATCATTACAAAATTAAAATACAAAATACTTTAGAGAGTGTAAATTCTTCAGAAGAATTTGATTATAAGAATAAAGAATCTGACATTCAAAATCTGATAAATAAAACAAAATCAGATAATTACCAGTTGTATTGTCAAGACATTCGTGATGTAAATGGTTTGAAACAAATTTTTCAAAACCATCACATAGATATGGTAATACATTTGGCTGCTCTAGCAGGTGTGCGACCTTCTATTGAGAGGCCTATGGACTATGCGGCAGTAAATATATTAGGCTCTATGAATATTTTTGAACTCTGTAAAGAATTTGGAGTTAAAAAAATCGTATGCGCTTCATCATCAAGTGTTTATGGCAATAATGAAAAAGTTCCTTTTTCTGAAACAGATAATGTAGACCACCCTATTTCTCCCTATGCAGCCACTAAAAAAAGCGTAGAAATTATAGGGCACACTTACCATCATTTGTATGGAATAGATATGATTCAGCTGAGATTTTTCACGGTTTATGGACCTCGCCAGCGTCCTGATTTGGCTATTCATAAATTTACTAAAATAATTTCCGAAAATGGAAAGATCCCATTCTATGGCGATGGTACTACCGCCCGTGATTACACTTTTATAGATGATATTATAGACGGAATTGCTAAATCTGCCCAATATTTAGAGAGCAACCAAGGAGTGTATGAAATTATAAATCTTGGTGAAAATGAAGTGGTTATGCTTAAAGACATGCTCTCAGAAATTGAACAGAATTTGGATAAGAAAGCGGTTTTGGATAAACTGCCTATGCAGCCTGGTGATGTCAAAAAAACCAATGCTGATATCACAAAAGCGAAAACATTAGTAAAATACTCTCCAAAAACAAACTTCCAAAATGGCATAAAAAAATTTGTGGAATGGTTTTTGAGAAAAAAACATTAAATTTGTAGAAAATTAAAATAATAGTATGTACTGGACATTAGAACTGGCATCTTATCTTAGTGATGCCCCTTGGCCGATGACTAAAGCAGAGTTGATTGATTATGCTATCAGAACAGGTGCTCCGATGGAGGTTGTGGAAAATTTACAAGCAATTGAAGATGAGGGAGAAATCTACGAAAGCATAGAAGAAGTTTGGTCAGACTACCCAACGGATGAAGACTTCCTTTGGAATGAAGACGAATACTAAAAAATAATGACAGAAAGTCTTACAGATTCTCTGTTATATTTATATATAAAAAGCAGAAATATAGTTAAATAAATACAAAAACCAGTGGTAGAAACTATTGGTGTAGATAAATTATGAGTTTTTTTAATAAGATTTTAAAAAGCTTTTTGGGAGATAAAAACCAAAGAGACTTAAAGGAAGTTGGTAAAATTGTCACAAAAATAAAGAAAGTAGAACCTGTAATCAGAGAACTTTCTGATGATGAACTGCGTGGAAAGAGCAGGGAGTTTAAAGAAAAAATAAAAACTGCGACAGCGGATATAACTACTCAAATAGAGCAGATAAAAGAGCAGATAAAAACCACTGCCAATATTGATGAAAAAGAAGCATTGTTTAGCAAGATAGAAACTTTGCAGAAGGATGCTTATCAGATAGAGGAAAAAGTTCTTAATGAGATTCTTCCAGAGGCTTTTGCGGTTCTTAAAGATACAGGGCGCCGTTGGGCAGAGAATGGACAGATTGTTGTACAAGCCACGGATAGAGATAGAGAACTGGCAGCGACAAAGGATTTTGTAGAAATACAAGGTGACAAAGCTGTTTGGAAAAATAAATGGAATGCAGCAGGAGCTGACATCACATGGGATATGGTGCATTATGATGTACAGTTCATAGGAGGAGCTGTATTGCATGGTGGAAAAATCGCAGAGATGGCAACGGGAGAAGGGAAAACATTGGTAGGAACACTTCCTATTTATCTGAATGCTCTACCAGGAAGAGGGGTGCATGTGGTTACTGTGAATGACTACCTTGCGAAAAGGGACTCTGCGTGGATGGGACCGCTTTATCAGTTCCATGAGCTTACGATAGACTGTATCGATAATCACCAGCCTAATACAGATTCCAGAAGAAATGCATATGCATGTGACATTACTTATGGAACGAATAATGAATTTGGTTTTGACTATCTGAGAGATAACATGGTGAACTCTCCAGATGAGCTAGTTCAGAGAGAGCTAAACTACGCCGTAGTGGATGAGGTAGACTCTGTTTTGATAGATGATGCTAGAACGCCTTTGATTATCTCAGGGCCTGTTCCTATGGGTGATAGACACGAATTCGATGTCCTTAAACCATCTGTGGATAGAGTAGTAGAAGTTCAGAAAAAAGTAGTTTCAACGATTTTTAATGAAGCTAAAAAACTAATCGCACAAGGAAATACAAAAGAAGGAGGGTTCAAATTGCTCCAAGTATATAGAGGTCTTCCAAAAAATAAACATTTGATAAAATTCCTTTCTGAGGATGGAAATCGTGTTTTGCTTCAAAAAACAGAAGCCCAATACATGCAGGACAACAGCCGTGAAATGCATAAGGTGGACAAGGACTTGTATTTCGTGATTGATGAGAAGAATAACCAGATAGACCTTACAGACAAAGGTGTGGAATATATGTCCCAAGGGAACTCAGATCCTAACTTCTTCGTTCTTCAGGATATAGGAACAGAGATAGCGGAACTTGAGGCTAAAAACCTTTCTAAGGAAGAAGAATTTGCTGCAAAGGATGAACTATTGAGAGAATTCGCAATTAAATCCGAAAGAGTCCACACACTGAATCAATTACTAAAAGCCTACACGCTTTTTGAGAAAGATGACCAATATGTGGTAATGGATGGCGAGGTGAAAATCGTGGATGAGCAGACAGGGCGTATCATGGAAGGTCGCCGTTATTCAGATGGACTTCACCAAGCGATAGAGGCTAAAGAAAATGTGAAAATTGAGGCGGCAACTCAGACTTTCGCTACCATCACTCTACAAAACTATTTCCGTATGTATAACAAATTGTCTGGAATGACAGGGACAGCGGAAACTGAGGCAGGAGAGTTTTGGCAGATTTATAAATTAGATGTGGTTGTTATCCCTACCAATAGACCTATTCAGAGAATAGACAAACAAGATTTGGTATATAAAACTAACAGAGAGAAATATAATGCAGTAATAGAAGAAATAGAAAGACTTACGGCTCAGGGAAGACCTGTGCTGGTAGGGACTACTTCGGTGGAAATTTCACAATTACTATCGAGAGCATTGAGTTTGAGAAAGATACCACACCAAGTATTGAATGCTAAATTGCATAAAAAAGAAGCGGAAATCGTAGCAGAGGCTGGTAAGCCAGGTGTAGTTACCATCGCAACCAACATGGCAGGGCGAGGAACGGACATCAAGCTACAAGACGAAGTGAAAAAAGCAGGAGGATTGGCGATCATCGGTACCGAAAGACATGATTCGCGCCGTGTGGACAGACAGCTTAGAGGTCGTGCGGGGCGTCAGGGAGATCCAGGAAGTTCTCAGTTCTATGTTTCTTTGGAAGATAACCTGATGCGTCTCTTCGGTTCAGAGAGAATTGCAAGAATAATGGATGGAATGGGACATAAAGAAGGAGAATATATCCAAAGTTCTATCATCACAAAATCTATCGAAAGGGCTCAGAAAAAAGTAGAGCAGAATAACTTCGGTATCAGAAAAAGATTGCTAGAGTATGATGATGTGATGAACAAGCAGAGAGATGTAATCTATAAGAGAAGAAAAAATGCACTCTTTGGAGACCATCTGAAGTATGATATAGAAAATATGATCTACGATACTGCTGCTGCTATCGTATCACAAACTAAACCAACGGCTGATTACAAAACATTTGAGTATGAAGTAATCAAGTATTTCACTATAGAAGTGCCTGTTTCTGAGGAGGAATTTAAGAATAAACAAGTGTCAGAATTAGTGGATATTGTTTATCAAAAAGCATCCGAAGATTACAAAATGAAACTTCAAGTGTTAAAAGAGAAAACATTCCCTATTATTGAGAATGTTTATAATCAGCAAGGTTCTTTATTTAAGAATATTCAGGTGCCATTCTCGGATGGACATAGAATGCTGAACATTGTGACAGACCTGAAAGAAGCGTATGAAAGCCATTGTGATAGCTTAATTACGGATTTTGAGAAGAATATTTCTCTTGCGATTATCGATGAAAACTGGAAGTTGCATTTGAGAGAGATGGATGATCTTCGCCGTTCTTCACAAGGTGCTGTTTATGAGCAGAAAGACCCGCTGGTAATCTACAAACAGGAATCTTTCCATTTGTTTAGCGAGATGGTGGATAATGTAAATAAACAAATCGTTTCATTCTTATTTAAAGGTGAAATGCCAGTAAATAATAATCAATAAAATAATAAAGAGCAGCTGAATTATGGCTGCTCTTTCCTTTATAAAATGAAATTACCAAAGTCAGAACTCAGAAAAATCTACACAGAAAAAAGGAAATCCATGTCTTCTGCAGAGGTGGAGGATATGTCCAAAAGTATTTTTAAACAGTTTTTGGGAGCATTTGATATGTCAAAAGTTAAAAATGCCCATATTTTCCTTCCAATTAAACAGAAAAATGAAGTTTCTACTTGGGATTTTATTAAGTATTTTTGGGACAAACGAATATCGGTATTTGTTCCTAAAATAGTACAAAACGAAATAAAGACTATCCAACTGAAACCAGACACGACGCTGAAAGAAAACGGCTGGGGAATACTGGAACCAGAGGATGATTTTGTGAAAGATATTAAATATGACATCGTTATAACGCCGCTGTTATATTGTGATAATAACGGGAATAGAGTGGGCTATGGCAAAGGTTTTTATGATATGTTTTTCTCAAAAATAGACCACAATGCCCTAAAAGTAGGAGTTAGTTTTTTCCTGCCAGAGGCATTGATATCAGATGTTTCTGAGCAGGATGTGCCCTTAGATTACTTGGTGACACCCACAGAAGTGCTGTCTTTTATGTCAAAATCAATAAAGTAGAACTTGAATTCTTTTACGAATTTCACAGGAGATTTTTTGAGAATATAGCTGGCTTTTTTATCGAAAAAGCCAATACTTTTTCTATCTTTTGTTATATATTCAACTGTAAAATTAGCGATATTAAGAGTGTCTTTATCGGTAATTTGTTTATCGATATCAAGATTTATAACCCGAATATTTTTTACCCTTAAACTATCCAGTTCAGCAATGAGAGGCTTGGTTTTGATAGAATCAGGCGATAAAAAATAGCTGTTGATTTGGTTATAAATCAGTGAATCTACTCCTGTATTCCTATTCCCAGAGGCGTAGATAGCAGATAGGTCTAGAAGCTCCTGTATTTTTTGTTTTGTGATGTTATTGATGGCCTGTGCGCTATCCATTTTTATAGAAGGATAGGAAGTCTTGTTATGGTGTTTTATTTTATCCAAATCACTCATTTCTTCAGTCTCTTTTTTAGAGCAAGAAAAAACAAAAAGACATGAAATGATGATGAGAAATAATGATTTAATTTTTTTCATTGTTTTCAATTTTGAATTTAATAGCAATAATCTTTCCATTTTCGATTTTGGTATCAAGAACCTTGAGATTTCGTAAGGACTGGGTAGGTGTGGTTACCAGACCGATGTATTTTTGTTTACTAAGCGTTTCTACGCCGTATATTTCGTTGTCAAATATCTGGTATATCAGAGCATTGTCACTGATTAGGTGATTTAGTTTTTGCTGTCTGTTTTTAATATGTTCTAATGATGAATTGTCCTTATCCTTCGTTGAATAATAATAAAGCATAAGAGCGTAATCATCTGGTTTTAAGGCAATATGCTCGACTTCTGGTGCATCTTCTAGATTTCTAAAAATCTCTACTTTTTCGTACAGAGGCGTACTTACTTCCATTCGTAGAGTTTTATCTTTCGTATTGATATAGAAGCATTCACCAGGGTTTACTTTATAGTGGATAGGAGATTCTTTTTCCTTGATTACTTTTATATTTATTGTATTTTGAATAGCAGTTCCTCTATCCGCATCTGTAAAACAGAATTGATAAGATTTTTTGAATAAGCCATCAGAATATAATAAAACGATAATGAATAAGGCTAAAATAACCGAAATAATTACCCATATATAGGCTTTTATATTAGAAAAAACTTTCTTTTCTTTTGGGGTATTTTCAGTAGTTTTAGTGTCTAATAAAGCGACAGTGTTTTCTGCTTTTTCTTCAAGTTCAGGCTCTGGCAAGGATTCAGCTTCAACTTCAACATCATTTTCTAAATCTGCTGCTTCCTCAGAAAAACTTTTTTTAAATTCATACCAAGACAGGTATCCGATATATGCCGAAAACATATTCAGCATGTCTATTCTTGGCAGTTTATCTATGTTTGTAGATTTGAAATAGGTGTAAAAAGTCTTTTCACTGATACTTCCTTTGACTTTTTTTCTTAAATCTTCTTGAAAATATACAATGTCTATTCCCTTCCATTGAGAAATATCCTCCTCAGAAGGGCTGTGATTCTTCAGATATTCTACCTGAATTTCCTTTTTTAACCGCTCGAAACACTCTAAATCCAAATTGCTCAAAACGCGAATTTATATTTAATATACTGATAGTCAGTAGTATTTATTTGTAAAATATTTTACAAAGATATTACAATTATTTTTCATAGGCAATTTTTTTTCTCAGCATATCTTTGCCTTGTTGATTTGATGTTCAGATTAACAAGTTGAGTCAAGAAATTTAATTTTAACCTTTTAAAAAAATTTATTATTATGAAAAAGTCATTATTTGCAGTTGCTGTTGTAGCATTAGCATTAGTATCTTGTAACAAAAAAGCTGAAGAAGTAAAAGAAGCTGTTGATTCTACAGCTCAAGAAACTGCTGCTGCTGTCGATTCTACAGCTGGTGCTGCTGTTGATTCTACAGCTGCTAAAGTAGAAGAAGGAGCTGCTAAAGTAGAGGAAGCTGCTAAAGAAGTTAAAGAAGGAGCTGCTGCTAAAGTAGAAGAAGGAGCTGCTAAAGTAGAAGCTGCTGCTAAAGAAGTTAAAGAAGAAGTTAAAAAATAATTTAACTAACTCTTAAGAAACAATTAAAGTCTCTCACTAATTTTAGTGAGAGATTTTTTGTCTTAGTATCTCGTAGCAGCTTATAGCGACCGCGTTGCTTAGATTGAGAGAGTCTATAGTTCCTGCCATTGGGACGATGATGTTTTCTCCTTTTCCTCTCCAAAAATCACTCAAACCAGAGTGCTCTGTTCCGAATACAATGGCTGATTTTCCGGTTAGGATCTTTTCGTTTATCCCTTTGGAGTCGGTGTTCATTATTGTAGTAAATGTCTGAAAATCATTCTTTTTTAAGAAATCAACCACTTCTTGATTCTCTGCTTGAAAGAAATTCATCCCAAAGAGACAGCCCACGCTGCCTCGGATAACATTAGGATTATAAAAATCTGTCCTAGAATCCGTAATGACAAGGGCGTCTATCCCAAAAGCCTCACAGCTGCGCAAAACCGCTCCTAAATTCCCAGGTTTTTCTATACTTTCCAGTACAATGATGGAGGAATTAGCTTTTGGTTTAAAATCATTCAGTGAGGTTTCTTTTTCTTTGTAAATACCGATAATTCCTTCGGAAGAGCCTCTATACGCTATTTTTTCATAAACTTCGCGAGAAACCAGATGTATTTTCCCTTTTGGGAAATCTGTCCCGAAAATATCTTCGCAAATAAAGAATTCTACCGCCTCAAAATCAAATTTCAAAGCCCTTTCGTTTTCCTGCCTTCCTTCTGCGGCGAATATTTTGAGTTTTTTTCTCTCGTTATTTTTAGTAAGAATTTTGGTTAGTTTTTTTATTTTTTCGTTTTGAAGACTTTGTATAATCATGATTTTTTATTCATTGGTTGGTTCAGAATTGTCAATCAAACTCTGTGGAAGTTCTTTTTTGTTTTTTATTCCCAGAGATTTCATCTTTTGGGTCTGCGTGATGAGGTTGTCCCTTCCGCTGTGCAGTTGTTTGTAAGCCTCTGTATAGGAGGCTTTTGCTTGGTCTATATTTTTGCCGACTTTCTCAAGGTTTTCCACAAAATTTACAAATTTATCATAAAGTTTGGCGCCTCTTTCTGCGATTTCTATAGAATTTCTGTTTTGGTATTCCCGTTTCCAAAGGTCTGCTATCAGCTTTAAAGAAGTGATAAGGTTGCTCGGATTCAGCAATAAAATTCTTCGTTCATAGGCGTAGTTCCATAGATTTGAGTCAGCCTGCATCGCTGCGATATAGGCTGGTTCGCTCGGGATAAACATCATCACGAAATCCAATGATTTTCCATAATCATCATACGCCTTCTGCGAAAGCTGCTGAATGTGGTTTTTCACCGAAGCCAAATGCTGGTTCAGCTTTATTTGATAAACTTCTGGGTCGGTTTCATCTACCAGCTCTGTGAAAGCAGTGAGCGAAACTTTGGAGTCTATAATTACATTTCGTTCATCGGGATATTTTATCACGGCATCAGGACGCATTTTCTTCCCTGAAAACTCGGAAAACAGGGCTTTGTTGTCCTCGTTTCGCAGTTCATGTTCTAGGAAATATTCTCGTCCTTTTACGAGGCCGGATTTCTCTAAAATACTCTCCAAAATCATCTCTCCCCAGTTTCCCTGCGTTTTGCTTTCTCCTTTTAGGGCGCGGGTCAGCCTTTTGGCATCTTCGGAAATCTGCTGGTTCAGAGAGGCAAGTTCTTTTACTTTTTCGCCGAGAGAGAAGCGCTCTTTTGCTTCTTTGTCATAGGTTTCGTTCACTCGGTTTTTTAGTTCTATTATTTTTTCTTGGAACGGATCCAAAATATTTTTTAGGTTAGTTTGGTTCAGGTTCGTGAATTTCTCAGTTTTTTCTTCTAAAATTTTATTGGCAATGTTCTCAAAATGGAGTTTGCTTTCCTCTTGTAGTTTTTGGGAAAGGTTTTTCTGCTCTTCCATGGAGCTTTGCAGGTTTTTGTTTTCTGCCGAAAGTTCAGATATTTTAGCAAAATAATCTTGTTTTTCTTGATTTAGGCGAGAGATATTTTGATTTAGAATTTCATTTGTTTTTCGGAGTTCTGCGATTTGTTCGTTTTGAAGGTCTTTCTCTGCGGATACTTTTATAAGCTGGTTTTCGGTAATATTTAATTTTTCTCTTTGGGCAGCAGAAAATTCTCTTTCTCCTTTAATCTGTTCCAAAAATTCATCGATTTTGCCTTCTGCATTGCTGAGTTCAGTTTCTTTTTTAACGAAATTTTGCTGTAATTCCTCGAAAATATTCCGAGAGATTTGGGAAGATTTTAGTGCGAAATATACAGCCGCACCGCCTACTATAAGACCCAGCGCCAGCCCTAAAAATAAATAAAACATGCTTTAACTTTTTAAACTCCGAAAAGTACAAATAAAGAATTAGAAAATAAAATTTTAAAAAGCATATCTTTGCAAAAATTTGAAATTCATCAATGACAAAAACAGGAAAAATAGAATTAATGTCGCCTGCGGGAGATTTTACTTCTTTACAGGCGGCTTTGGATAATGGAGCAGATTCAGTGTATTTCGGTGTGGAACAGCTTAACATGAGAGCGAGAGCCTCTATGAACTTTACCCTGGATGACCTCCCTGAAATCAGCAGAAGATGTAAGGAAAAAGGCGTGAGAACTTACCTTACGCTCAATACGATAATCTACGACCACGACCTCTCCATCATCAAAACTCTTTTGGATAGAGCCAAGGCGGCAGACCTTACGGCTGTAATTGCGATGGATCAGGCTGTAATCGCCTATGCAAGGCAGATAGGCATGGAGGTGCATATTTCCACGCAGATAAATATTACTAATATAGAAACGGTTAAATTCTATGCGCTCTTTGCAGATACGATGGTCATGAGCCGAGAACTCAGTGTCACTCAGGTAAAGAAAATATGTCAGCAGATAGAAAAAGAGCAGATAAAAGGCCCTTCAGGTAATTTGGTAGAGATAGAGATTTTCGGGCATGGTGCGCTTTGTATGGCAGTTTCTGGGAAATGTTACCTAAGTCTTCACTCTCACAATTCATCTGCGAATAGAGGAGCGTGTAAGCAAAACTGCCGTAAGAAATACACCGTGATAGACCAAGAAAGTGGTTTTGAAATAGAACTAGACAACGAATATATGATGTCGCCAAAGGATCTTTGTACCATTAATTTCCTTGACCAAATCGTAGATGCAGGAGTGAAAGTCCTCAAATTAGAAGGGCGGGGCAGGGCGCCAGAATATGTGGCAACCGTGACAAAATGCTACCGTGAGGCGATAGATTCCATAGCTGATGGTACCTATTCCCAAGAAAAAGTGGCTGACTGGATGAGCCGACTAGAAACAGTCTATAATCGTGGTTTCTGGAGTGGTTACTACCTTGGGCAGAAACTGGGCGAGTGGTCGCCAAACCCTGGTTCTAACGCCACACAGAAAAAAGTCTACATCGGAAGAGGAACGCATTACTACCCGAAAACCAGCATCGCGGAATTCCTTATAGAAGCATTTGATCTGAATGTAGGTGACAAGGTTCTTATCCAAGGGCCTACCACAGGTTCCCAAGAAATGGTAGTAGAAAGTATGATGGTAGAAGGGAAGGGCGACAGCCAAAAAGCAACCAAAGCAGAGGTGATTACTTTCAAAACGGATTTCCGTATAAGACCAAGCGACAAGCTCTACAAAATAGTAAAAAACGATACAATAGCTTAGCGTAATCCTCTCCTTTTTGGGAGAGTTTTTTGTTTTATCTTTGCCAAAGTTATAGAAGTTTGTCCAAAAATAAAGATATTTGAAACTAAATAGTTTTATTAAGAATAAAATTAATTTTAATAATTTAAATCAAAACTAAAAACATGTACGAAAATTTGAACAAATTAGCCGAGCATTGCTATAATGAAGCGAAACAAGTGGGCTGGCATGACACTCCGCGCGAAGATGGGACGATGCTTGCTCTCATTCATTCCGAAATATCCGAGGCACTGGAAGGACTGCGCAAAAACCAAATGGATGACCACCTGCCACACCGCCCAATGGCAGAGGTGGAGCTTGCCGATGCTCTTATCCGTATTCTGGACTTTGCAGGGATGAAGGGCTATGACCTTGGCGGAGCTGTCCGAGAGAAATTGGACTACAACCGAACCCTAAGTGACCACAAAAAGGAAAACAGAGTAAAGAAATTTTAAAATTATTTATTACCTTCGCATCAAAAATAAATGGTAATAGTTACACTACAAAGGGAGAAATGCATAGGCTGTAACTACTGTGCAGAGTTTGCTCCTGAATACTTCCGAATGTCCAAAAAAGACGGAAAATCCGTTCTGCTGAAATCTGTAGAGAAAAAAGGTTTTCACACCTTAAAAACACCGATAGAAGACGCCTATGAATCTTGCGAAAAGGCAGCAAAGGCGTGTCCTGTGAAAATAATTTCTGTAAAATCTATCTAAAATACAAGTTTCAAAATATCTTTTTGGGAAATGGAAGTGTTAGACAATGTCTTTTTTAATTCGTATCAGCGCGAGATAGTAGCAACTGTCGTGGTGCTGCTTTTTTCTTTGTTTATTAGGTTTGTGATTTCTACTTTGGTGGGTAGATTTGGGAAGAAATCAGGTTTTTCAAAGCCGAGAATTAGGCTGGTTTTGAAATACATAGATTTTCTGATAAGTATTTTTATAATCCTTACTTTGGTTCCTGTCTGGGGAGTGGAGCGGAAACAGGCGTTTCTGGTGATTTCTTCTATTTTTACAGTGATAGGTGTGGCGATGTTTGCCCAGTGGTCTATTCTGAGTAATATCACGGCAGGGATTATTATTTTCTTTTCATTTCCGTTTAGAATAGGAGACAAAATAAAAATTCTGGATAAAGATGTCCCGATAGAAGCCGAAATAATAGACATAAGGCTGCTATATACACTCCTGAAAACAGATAGTGGAGAGCGAATTTCCTACCCAAATAACCTGTTCCTGCAAAAAGGAACAGCTATCATTAGTAAAAGTTAAAGCTCACTCACTCTGTTGTTTTAATAAACTTTTTAAAAGGGCGATTTGCTCATCTTTTGCTTGTATGAGTTTTTCGTA
>CAUSFO010000008.1:0-39387 GCA_963530895.1 uncultured Flavobacteriaceae bacterium
AATAAATTCTCATCAGATAATAAAAACTTTTACCTTTGTAGAAAAAATTAGCAGATTTTGGAAGAGGAATTTTTTGAAAAAAAATGGACTTGTTAAAAAGTTCAAAAAATGATGAGGGAATTAATAATTTTTAAATCTAATTGAAATTATGGATTTATTTACAAAAATGCTTTTGGATTCGAAAGAAAATGACAATTTTTTATGCCTTTACGAATATTCGGATGATGATAAATTTTGGTTTGGTAAGGTTATTGATTTCAATGAAGAAATTATCATATTCCAGCATTATACTAAATTTGGTAGGAAAGATGGGGAGATAATATTACAAAGGTCTATAATTAGCGAGATTGACTTTGATGATGATTATAATGAAGCAATGGTTTATGTTATCAATCATAGTGATAAAATAGACCGAAAAACAGAAATTCCAATAAATTGTGAAGATACCGAAAATTGGCGAAAGTCTTTCTTGGAGCAAGTGAAAAATAGAACTGATTTTCTTACTTCTGTAAAGATAAATGGTTCGGTTTTTGCAGGTTTTGTAAAAGATGTAGATGAGGAATTTTTCATGCTGCGTTGTATAGGTGTTAGAGGAGAAGATAAAGGAAATATAATTTTCAGAATAGAGGATGTGACGGAGTTTTCTTTTGATGATAGAGAAGACAGAAAAACATTTATGCTGTATCAATGGAAATCAAAAAAACAATAAATAAAATGCTAAAAGCGATAGATTTTGGAAGAGGAATTTTTTGAAAATGAACTTGTAAAGAAGTTCGAAGAAATGATAGAAAATAACGAGGAATATTATTTCAGTTCAGAGGAGCTGGAAGATATTATCGTGCATTATTTGGAGCTGGGAGATATTGCATTTGCGGAGTTGGCTGTCAATTATGCACTTAGACTGCATCCTAATTCCATAGAGATAAAAACCAAAAGATTAGAAATTCTTCTAGAACAGCATAAATATACGCAGGTAAAGGAGCTGATGGTGGAGCTTAGAAATTCATCGATGGAGACTATGGATTTTTTGGTCTGCTGTGCGAAATATTATTCCAATCTTGGAAATCCGAGAAGAGCGATAGAATATTGCGAAAAAGCTCTGAAATATGGCGAAGAGCAGAATTTTCTGCATAATTTCATCGCAGATGAATATGTGAATTTGGAAGACCCTTTTAATGCGCTGAAAAACTATAAATTAGCCCTAAAATATGATGCCTACGATGATTATTCATTGGAGAATGTTATGATTTGTTACAACCAGCTGAATAAAGCCGATGAAGCAAGGAAGTTTTTGGAAAATTATCTTGATGAATTTCCATTTTCCGAGATGGGCTGGTATGAGTACGGGCAGTTTCATTTCAACAAAAAGAATTATAGAGAAGCTATCAAGGGATTTGATTATGTATTAGCAATCAACAGCGATTCCTTGTCTATCTATGGAAGCAAGGCGGCGTGTTATGAAGCGCTGAACGAATGGGAAAAAGCCATAGAGGTCTATGAAGAATTGCTGGAATTAGAATACACCAAAGCGTTTACTTACTACAAAATAGGGCTTTGCTATAAGGCACTGAAACAGTGGGCTTCTGCGCTGAGTGCCTTCCAGCAGTCGCTCAGAGAAGATCCGCAGTTTTATATGTCCATGATGGAGCAGTCGGATGTTTATTATGAAATGCATAAATATGAGGAAGCTCTTTATTTCGCGAAAGAAGCGGTTTCATTCAGTGAAGCGAATCTAGATTATCAGAAAAAATTGGCTTTTCTATACATAGACGGCGGAAAATTTGAAGAGAGTATTTCTTGTTTGAAAAAAATCGTAGAAATGGAGCCAGACCGCTTCTACAATTGGTATGCATACAGCGAGGTGCTTATGCTCATCGGTGAGTATGAAGAGGCTGTTTCACTTTTAGAAAAAGCACTGAAACAGCACCATAGAGCAGAGCTTTTCTATCAAATGAGCAACTGCTATTTTCATCTGAAAGAAGAGCAGAAAGCCAAGGATTTCCTTGAAATAGCACTTGATTTAGACCCATCCTTATCAGAAGATATGCAGCAGAAATATCCATATATAAGGGAAGAAGTCAAAAATAAAATAAAAAACAAAAGACAGTAATTAGTTACTGTCTTTTTCATTAGATAATTTATGCGTTTTTTTCGTTCCTTCGTAGGTTTCGTATTGTAGAAAACGGCATTCCAGCTTTCCGTTGAATAGTTTGACTTTTCTGGAAGGGCGGAGTCCTATTTTCTTAACCGCTTCTAAATCAGAGGTTATAATCCAAGAAAGCGTGTTAGGATAGTTTTGCTTAAAGGTATTGCCTATTTTTTTGTAAAAATCTTCTTCTTTGATGGAAATTCTTTTGTCATATGGCGGATTAAACATCACCATCAGAGGGAAAAGCTCTTTTTTAGATTCAAAGAAATTTTGTTTTCGGATTTCTATAATGTCTTCCATTTCTATCGAATCTACATTAGTTCTTGCGGCTTTTATAGCAGAAGGGTCAATATCATAGCCGATTATTTTTCCAGAAAATTCGGTTATTCTATTAAGTCTAAATTCTCTGATTTTACTGAAAAGTTCAGCATCATAATTTTTCCAGTTTTGGAAGGCAAATTTCTTTCTAAAAATCTGTGCTGGAAGGTTTAGGGCAATCATAGCGGCTTCTATCAGGAGGGTTCCGCTTCCGCACATAGGGTCTAGGAAATTTCCCTTGCCGTCCCAACCAGCGATTTGGAGCATTCCTGCCGCCAAAACCTCATTGATAGGCGCTTCTGTCTGCTCTTTTCGGTAACCTCTTTTAAATAAAGCATCTCCCGAACTATCCAGCGAAATGCTCACCAGTTCTCGGTCTATGTGCAGCTGGAGTTTTATTTCTGGGTTTTTGGTGTCTATATCAGGGCGTTTTCTGTATTTTGCCTTGAAAAAATCTACAATGGCATCTTTCATTTTCAGAGTCATGAACTGGGAGTGCCTGAATCTCTCGGAATTTATCGTAGCATCTATGGCAAAGGTCTGGTCTGGACTTAGAATTTCGTCCCACGGGAATGCGAAAATTTTATCATAAAATCGGTCTTCGTTCCACGCCTTGAAAGTAAGTATCGGCACTAAAATTTTCAGCGCTGTTCGGCAGGAATAGTTGATTTTATACAAAAATCCTAAATCTCCCTCGCAGGTTACTGCTCGGTTTTTTATTTCGACATTTCTTCCTCCCAGTTTTTTAACTTCCTCAGCGAGAGTATTTTCCAATCCAAAAAATGTTTTGATTTGAATATTGATGTTTTCTGTATTCATTAACTTTAAAATATTCTGCAAATTTAGTCAATAAAAGAGAAAAACTAAAAAAGAGAGAAAGATATAGAAATTTCTTTAGGTTTCATTTTATAATTATTAAATTGCATTCCATTAAAAAGTATAATTTATGAAAAGAATGATTTTATTTTTTATGGCAGGGCTTTTTCTCATTTCTTGTAGTAGAGAGAATGATAAAATGACTGATGAAACATTAGCGAATGGCACAAAAATGCAGCTGCCAACTAAAGTAACAATAGCAGAAAACAACAAAGTAATATCAAAAAGGTTTGAATACCAAAACGATAACGAACTAGAGGAAGTAATAGACGAAGGAAGTGGCGAGAAGATTGTTTTCGTGTATGAAAAAGATTTTATCACATCTAAAATCAGATATTCTCAGGCAGGAGAAGAACTTGGGAAGACTAATTATCAGTACAACAACGGAAAATTGTCATCAGTAATAGATGAAGTAGTAATATCAGATTTTGGAATTCATTATAAGAGAGTCGTTACACGAGAGTATAGTTATAACAGCTCAGAGGTTTTGGTGAATGAGAATGTAAAATACCATTCAGAATCATATGCTTATAATCTTAAAGATGAAAATTTTACGCATACTTATGTCCTAAATGGAGAAAATATCACAAAAATTCATCACGAGATAAGCAAAAATGTTCCTAGTGGACATTTTTACCTAAATCCCAATAATATGGTCGTAATAGATGAGGAGGTAACATATGATACTAAAAACAGTCCATATAAAAATATTAAAGGTTTTTCTGTTTTGGCTGTTGAGTTTTGTGGTTTAGATGAGGATGAAAATACTATTGCTGATTATCTGAATTTCAGGTGGGTAAGTCATAATCCTACTTTAATCCAAAAATCAACAAATTTGTATGGAAGTGGAGCTGATAGTAGTGAGTATAAATTCCAATATGAGTATAGAAATAATTTCCCTATAAAAACGAAATTGAATATTAATAATCAAACTGTCATTACGATGGTTTATGAATATAATAAATAATATAAATGCCTTCTTTATTTGCGAGAAGGCATTTGTTATTTCTATAGAGGTGTTTATTTTAAAAATAACTAAATTTGCATCTCATTTTATTCAATTTTTTTCAGATGGTAGTTTTTTTCCTTGTTCTCAGTGTTTTAGTGGGAGTTTTGTTAGGGAATTTTTTTGGGAATAATGAAAATTTAGCCAAAAGACTGCTGGTGCTCAGCGCTGGTTTTCTCATTGCGGTTTGTGTGGTGGAGGTTTTTCCGCAGATTTATAACTCTGGGAATGAGAATATTGGGTTTTGGGTCATCATCGGAGTGGTTTTGCAGATGGTTTTGGAAGGCATGACCAAGGGATTTGAGCACGGCCATTTTCATTATGAAAAATGTAATATTTTCCCTGTTGGGCTGCTGGTGGGTATGTTTATCCATGCGTTTATAGAAGGAATTCCATTGGCTGGAATGCATTTGGATTCGCCGTATTTGCTGGGAATTTTGGTGCATAATCTGCCGATTTCATTTGTGCTGGGGGCTTTTCTACTGAGAGAGAAGAAAAACAAGCTGATTGCTGGAGTGACCATTGCGTTTTTTGCGGCGGCATCTCCGTTGGGAATGATGCTGGGGAAATACTTTAAACCTGAATGGCAGGCGTATTTCTTGGCGTTGTCGGGCGGGATTTTCCTGCATATTTCTTCGGTGATTATTTTTGAAAATAATAGTAAAAGCCACCAGATAAACTGGGAAAAAATGTTTTTGGTGATTTTGGGCGTGGGTGTGGCTTTGGCTGGGCATTTATTTCACGAACATAGCCATCATTAGCCAAGTAATATTATCTTTGTAAAAAATTAAGTTTAAAAATCAAATAAAAATATGTTTCGAACACATACTAACGGCGAATTGTCGCTGAAAAATCTTAACGAAACCGTTACGCTTGTGGGCTGGGTGCAGACTATCCGAGACAAAGGATTTATGATTTGGGTGGATCTGCGTGACCGATATGGTATCACTCAGCTTGTTTTTGATGGAGAAAGAACTTCCAAAGACCTTTTGGAAAAGGCTAAAAACTTAGGGCGTGAATTTGTCATCCAAGTTGAAGGAAAAGTCATAGAAAGAGCCTCTAAAAACCCAAAAATCCCAACGGGAGAAATAGAAATTTTAGTAGAAAAACTCACTATTTTGAACGAATCTGTGCTGCCTCCTTTTACCATCGAAGATGAAACCGATGGCGGCGAGGAACTTCGTATGAAATACAGATATCTGGATATTAGAAGAAATCCAGTGAAGGATAAACTTATTTTCAGACATAAAATCGCACAGAAAGTCCGAAACTATCTTTCTGAGCAAGGTTTTATAGAGGTGGAAACGCCTGTTCTTATCAAATCTACTCCAGAGGGAGCGAGGGATTTCGTGGTGCCGAGCCGTATGAACGAAGGGCAGTTCTATGCACTTCCGCAGTCGCCACAGACTTTCAAACAGCTTCTGATGGTGGGCGGAATGGACAAATATTTTCAAATTGTAAAATGTTTCCGTGATGAAGACCTTCGTGCAGACAGACAGCCTGAATTTACGCAGATAGACTGCGAAATGGCTTTCGTGGAGCAGGAAGATGTGATGAATATTTTCGAAGGTTTGGCAAAAAATCTTTTGGAGAAAACGACAGGAGAGAAATTTGGTCAATTCCCAAGAATGACTTTCGCGGAGGCGATGAGAAAATACGGAAACGACAAGCCAGATATCCGTTTCGGAATGGAATTCGTGGAGCTGAACGAACTTGTGAAAGGAAAAGAATTTAAAATCTTTGATGAAGCAGAACTTGTAGTCGGAATCAATGTAGAAGGGAAGGCAGACTACACGAGAAAGCAGATAGATGAACTTATCGACTGGGTAAAACGCCCACAGATAGGAGCGAGCGGAATGGTTTGGGTAAAATTCCAAGAAGACGGCGTGCTGACTTCTTCGGTGAATAAGTTTTATAACGAAGATGATTTGAAAGCCATTGCTGAGAAATTTAATGCTCAAAAAGGCGATTTGATGCTTATCATGAGCGGCGATGCTAATAAAGTAAGAGCTCAGCTTTCTGCACTGAGAATGGAGTTAGGAAATAGACTTGGGCTAAGAAAAGGCGATGAATTTGCGCCGCTCTGGGTCGTAGATTTCCCGCTTCTGGAATGGGATGAGGAGAGCGGAAGATACCACGCGATGCACCATCCATTCACTTCACCGAAACCAGAGGATATTCCGCTTTTGGAAACTTCGCCTAGGGAGGTTAGAGCTAATGCTTATGACCTTGTGCTGAACGGCAACGAGATTGGCGGTGGGTCTATCCGTATCTATGATAAAGACTTGCAGTCCAAGATGTTCGCTCTTTTAGGATTTAGTCCAGAAGAGGCGGAAGCTCAGTTCGGCTTCCTGATGAATGCGTTTAGATACGGCGCGCCTCCTCATGGCGGGTTGGCCTTTGGGTTTGACCGTCTGGTCGCTATTTTGGATGGTAACGAGGTTATCCGTGACTATATCGCCTTCCCGAAAAACAACAGCGGAAGGGATGTGATGATAGATGCGCCTTCGCAGATAGATGAGGTGCAGCTGGAGGAACTGAATATCAGCATTAGAAAATAAATATTTGGATATAGTATAAAATAAAGCGAGATTCTTAATTAAGAGTCTCGCTTTATTTGATTTATATGAATGTGTTTTTTAGTTCCACCGAATATTATCAATATCTATGCCAAAATTAAATTTTAGTTGCTATCGGTCTGTGGAACGCTTATTTTACTGAATAATTTTTCTTTCCAAGAAGCCCAGTTATATTTCTTAGCAAAGATAAAAATGATTAAAAGATATAATGTAAACATTAGAATAATATGATAAAATTCAATGCCAGGAGCGGAGAGTTCTTTGAAAAGAGATGGTGTCTGGAATACTGACCAATCCGATGTGGAGAGAATACACGCAAAAAAGTTGTTAGCAAAATGAATCCCAAGGGCGAGTTCCAGTCCATCATCCATCAAGGTAACAATGCCCAGCAAAAATCCCATTCCGATGTAGAAAAACATGATTTTGTAGCCCATTTTGGAAACTTCTGGATTAGCGAAATGAGCCAGTCCAAATAGAATGGAAGAAAGGAAAAGTGGAACCCATCGGTTTTTGGATAAAAGCCCAAGCCACTGCATAAAATATCCTCGGAAAAAATATTCCTCAAAACCTATCTGAATAGGCAGCAGTATGAGAGCCATGATACATAAGATAAAGAACTTCAAGGGTTGGAAATTCCATGCATACGCAGAAGGATTCATGAAATATTCTAAAAAGAAAGTACCTGCAATAATCCCTCCATAAACTAAAAAGCTGAAAGAAATTCGTTTGAAATCTATTTTTTTTCGGCTGGTGGTGAACTGGGTAATGGATTGATTATGAAATATTTTAACAATGAAAAATAAAGGGAAAAGAAAAAAAGCAAAGCTGGATAAAGTCAGGGCAAAAGTCGGGAGTTCGCCTATCTGGCTTATCATTTCTTTCATCACTATTTCTGTTTCATTATTATTTTCTTGGAATGCTCCTTGGAATAAAAGTAATAAAACAATGGCGCATACTATGGCATAAACTCGTTTGCTTTTCGCTGAAAAAACCTGTGAAATGTACATAATAAGATTATTTAGAATGAATTTTTATCCATTAGTATCCATTATTTATGATTTGTTACAAAGATAAATAACAAAAAACTCTTCTCGTATTTCACGAGAAGAGTTGCGTGGTTAATATTATGCTATTATTTTTCTTTTATACAATAACGGTGAGCTCTCAATGAAAATAAACCTTCATCATGTGTAGGGTTATTATGTGATTTTTCATAGATAGCTACATTCTCAATGTAATCGTAGTTTCCATAATTATTTGTATTAGTTTCCTCAGAATAATAGTATTCCCAATAAGATCCATCATGAAAGTCTCTAGTTTTGATATTATCTATAAATCTAAAGTCATTTATACTCTCAATGAAATTATAGTAAGGTAGCTCATAGGTAAATGCTCTGATATAAAACTCTGTAACTAAAGCAGGAAAACCTTTTATGTTTCTAAGGGCGTTTTTGGTATTATGATATTCTATAGTCTCTATAATTTTGTTGTTTTCATTAAGACTTTTCACCACTCTGCCGTTTTCTACAAAAAGAGTTATTGTTTTTTCTTTTGCTGTTTTAGGGGTAGAGGAGCAGTTATCAGCACCTATTTCTATTTTCACAGTAACTTTGTTTCCTTGGTAAGTGTAAGTGTGTTTTCTCTCAATAGAACAAAGAGGGGTAGGGGGAAGACCTGTACCTAGATTTTCTTCATTTTCGGTGCTTATTGCATGTGAGGAAACTAGTCTGCCTTGGCTGTCATATTGATAGGTTATATTGGTTTCGCCATCACCATAATTATGCCAATATCGGCGCTCTTTTACTATTCTTCCATATGTGTCATACTCATAATCAATGTCTGATTTTCCACGAAACCCTCCCTCTGCTGATAGACCCTCAATTTCATTTCTGTTTTTATATACAAAATAAGCCGTAGCCTCTCCACCTAATTGTTTAAGTAATACCAATTTTTCCTCTTGTGGAGCTGGAGCCGGGGTTTCATGGGTTTTGTTGTTTTCAAGGTCTCTGTTACAGGACAATAGCAAGCATCCTAGTGCTAAAGCAGATAAAAAATGTTTCATAATAGATAATTTTAAAATTTATTTAACAAATTTAGTTTATTTTTAGAAAATGATGAATGATTATTTATGTGATTTTCATCATGTTTTTGGGGTGGGAGAGAATGATTATTAGAAATAAAAAAGAAAATATTTTTCTCTATTTCAAAAATTATTCATACCTTTGCAAACCCTTTATGGGAAAAGTATGTTTAATCATAAATGATAAATTGTGAATACATTAAGTTACAAAACAGTATCAGCAAACAAGGCTACCGCTAATAAAGAATGGGTTGTGGTAGATGCTGCTGGGCAGCCTTTGGGGCGAATGGCTTCCAAAGTTGCAAAGATTTTGAGAGGTAAGCACAAGACGAATTTCACTCCTCATGTAGATTGTGGAGATAATGTAATCGTTTTGAATGCAGGACAAGTTGCTTTATCAGGCAATAAGTGGGCAGACAAGGAGTATATCTGGCATACAGGATACCCAGGTGGACAGAAATCATTAACAGCTGAAGAATTGCAAAAGAAAGACAGTCTGAGATTGATAGAGCATGCAGTAAGAGGTATGCTTCCAAAAAACAGATTGGGAAGAGCTATTCTTAAAAATCTTCATGTTTATGAAGGAAGTGAGCACAAACACGAAGCTCAACAGCCAAAAGTAATTAACCTTAACGAAATTAAATAATTATGTCTATAGTTCACAAAATAGGAAGAAGAAAAACTTCTGTAGCAAGAGTTTATGTGAAGCCAGGGACAGGGAATGTTACTGTTAATGGGAAAGATGCAAAAACTTATTTCTGCACAGATGTATTGGTTTACAAAGTAAATCAGCCGTTTTTATTGACTGAAACTGTTGGTCAGTACGATGTTACTATCAATGTAGTAGGAGGAGGAACAACAGGTCAGGCTGAAGCTATCAGACTTGGAGTATCTAGAGCATTGTGTGAGATTAATGAGGAGTTTAGAGCTGTTCTAAAACCTGCAGGACTTCTTACAAGAGATGCAAGAATGGTAGAAAGAAAGAAACCAGGTCAGAAAAAAGCGAGAAAGAGATTCCAGTTCTCTAAGCGTTAATATTTTGTGTTCAATATACAGTTTTATCTGTATGTTGTTCCGCAAAAACTATTTTATATACAAGTATGCGAGGCGTCTAGCTTAGCAGAAAGTAAAAATTGCCCGTTTAGTTTAGCATCTAAACAGTTCTCCCATCAAAGAACATGTTGATTGCGTAACAGCGGAAAGTAAACTAACAAAAAACAAAAAAATGGCAAAAGTTCAAGTTAAAGACTTATTAGAAGCAGGAGTACATTTCGGTCACATGACTAGAAAGTGGAATCCTAATATGGCTCCATACATTTTTATGGAGAAAAATGGTATTCACATCATTGATTTACATAAAACAGCTGTGAAATTAGAGGAGGCTTGTTCTGCTCTTGAAAAAATTACTTCAGCTGGTAAAAAAGTTCTTTTCGTAGCTACTAAAAAACAAGCTAAAGAAGTAGTAGCAAAACACGCTCAAGAACTTAATATGCCTTACATCACAGAAAGATGGCCAGGTGGAATGCTTACTAACTTCGTTACTATCAGAAAAGCGGTAAAGAAAATGAACGCTATCGATAAAATGAAGAAAGATGGTACATTCGAAACTTTATCTAAAAAAGAAAGATTGCAAGTAGACAGACAAAGAGCTAATCTAGAGAAGAACTTAGGTTCTATCGCTGACATGGTTCGTCTTCCTTCTGCTATCTTCGTGGTAGATATCATGAGAGAGCACATCGCAGTTACAGAAGCTAAAAAATTAGGTATTCCTGTATTTGGTATCGTGGATACTAACTCAGATCCTAGAAAAGTAGACTTCGTAATTCCAGGAAACGATGACGCTTCTAAATCTATCGATATGATTCTTTCTATCGTTTCTGCTTCTGTAAAAGAAGGTTTGTCTCAAAAGAAATCTTCTGAAAAAGCAGCAAAAGAAGAATCTGCTGAATAATAAATCTAGAAGATAGAAATATAAAAACACACCTAATTTATTAGGTGTGTTTTTTTATCTAAAATATTTAAAGATGTTTTTTTAATAATAAAATAAATAAAAAAGGAAAAGAGTGTTATTCTCTTTTCCATAAATTTTTAAAATGTAGGATTTATTAAATAAATAATAAAATCAGCATCTGGGCTATGAAAATCCTCAGAATGGTTACCATCGGATAGACTTGTGCATACGCCTGAACAGGAATATCTGAATCCAAATAAGAAGTACTGAAAGATAACGCAGCAGTATCTGTGTAAGCTCCACTGATTAGTCCTGATAAGCTTAGGAAGTCCAGCTTGAAGTAAAATCTTCCTACTAAAATAATGAAAATACAAGGGATAAGCGTAATGATAGAGCCATAAAACAGCCACAACCAACCATTGTAATGGATGAAATTATCATAAAATTTAGCGCCAGCAGTTATTCCTAATGAAGCGAAGAATAAACAAATTCCCAGCTCTCGCATAAAATGAATTCCCCCATTATTGAAATAAGAATAAATAAAACTAATTCTTCCATAACGGCTGATGATAAGGGCAGCCAATAGAGGTCCCGCAGCAAAACCTAGCTTTATCGGCAGCGGCATAGATGGAACAAAAATAGGTATAGAACCGATTAAAATCCCTAAAAGAATTCCCCCAAATAAAGACAAGAAATCTGGTTTCAGCAGGACTTTTTCCGAGTCGCCTATCAGTTCTTTTGCTTTTTGGATGGATTCTTCTTTTCCTACAACACGGATTTTGTCTCCATAGAAGAGAACAAGCGAAGGCCTTGCCAGAATTTCTTCCCCAGCACGGAAAATACGGGTGATTTTTAGGTCATATTTCCCAAATAAATCCAGATCGGACAATTTCTTATGTACCGCAGTTTTTTTGGTAACAAAGAGATTTTTGACCATAATTTCCCCTCCCTCGATGAAGGAATTTGATGAAATTCGTCCTATTTGACTGATAAAAAAATCTACATCAGACTCAGTTCCTACAATCATTAGGACATCTCTGTCATTTAGAATCACGCTGGACTCAGGAGTGATAACTTCTTTGGTGCCGCTTCTTTTTAGGTGTGTGACGATGATGTTTTTGTCAATTTCTTTAATTGCTTCACGAATAGTTTTACCCACGAAATGAGGATTTGTAATTCTACATTTCTTTGGAATAATGGGCTGGGAACGATGAATAATTCGCTCTCTGAATTTGACCAATTCTTTCTGTGGGTCTATTTTTAGCAAAACTCTTGCAATAATAATAGAGAAAATCACTCCCAAAACTCCCATAGGATAGGTGATGGCGTAGCCTATGGCAGGGCTGCTCAGGTGTCTGTCAGGTAACTGTGGGCGTAGCTCGTCAATCATATTTTTTGCGGCTCCTAAGGCAGGCGTGCTGGTAACCGAACCAGATAAAATCCCCACCGTGTTTTCTATTCCTAAATCTGTATTTAGAAATATGATAAAAGCCAATGAAGTACTGAGAAGAATACCACTTGCAGCCAAAATATTATATTTCAGTCCTTGAGCTTTAAAAGCTGAAAAAAATGATGGACCAAGCTGTAAACCAATAGCATAGACAAAGAAAATCAGTCCCAAATCTTTGATGAAGTTAGAAATGGAAGCATCCATTCTATAGCCATAGTGTCCCAGAAAAAGCCCAGCAAACATCACTGCTGAAACTCCTAAAGAAGTGTTTTTAATCTTTAAATTTCCTAAAAATACCCCTAAACCAATTGTTAAAATCATCACAATCAGAGATTGTATAGCTGTAGGGTTTTCGTTTGGTAACAAAAGTTGTGAAATCCAATCAAACATCGATTATATA
This sequence comes from uncultured Flavobacteriaceae bacterium, assembly GCA_963530895.1. Taxonomy (GTDB): domain Bacteria; phylum Bacteroidota; class Bacteroidia; order Flavobacteriales; family Weeksellaceae; genus JABCPE02. The sequence goes on from CAUSFO010000008.1 coordinate 12,810, forward strand.
TAGTTTTTATCCGTTGCAAATTTAAAGCAAATCTTGAAAAATAAAAAAGACTTAATAACAATAAATTGAACTTTTATTTATATTTGAACTAAAATTTATACATTTGGATAAAATTTAAAATATGAAAGTAAAAGTTTTAGCCTCAGGGTTACTATGTTCAGCAGTGTTTGTAGCTTGTGTTACAAACCCTATGACAGGGCGAAGCAGTCTGCAGTTTCAGAATGACAGCGAACTAGCACAGATGGCACTTACCCAGTATAGAAATACTTTGTCTAAATCAAAAGTAATAAGTAATACCAATGAAGCAAAACAAGTAAAAAATGTAGGACAGAGAATAAAAAATGCAGCAGAAAGTTATTATAAAGCAATCGGTAGGGAAAAGGCTTTGTCAAGCTATAATTGGGAATTTAATTTGATTGAAGACAAACAAGTCAATGCATGGTGTATGCCAGGTGGGAAAGTAGCATTCTACACAGGAATTATGCCTATATGTAAGACAGAAACAGGTGTAGCTGTGGTTATGGGACACGAAGTAGCTCATGCACTGGCAGGACACGGGAATGAGAGAGTTTCTTCAGCAATGTTAGCCCAAGTGGGAGGAACATTGGTTAGTGGAGCGATTAAGAATAATGCAATGGCATCAGTTTTTAACCAGTTGTATCCAATAGGAGCGCAAGTGGGGCTTCTAGCATATGGAAGAAGGCAGGAGCTAGAAGCCGATGAAATGGGACTTTACCTGATGGCAATAGCAGGGTATGACCCTAGGGAAGCTCAGCCGTTCTGGCATAGAATGGAGGCGGCATCTGGTGGAGCAAGACAGCCAGAGTTTCTCTCTACTCACCCAAGTCCAGAGAACAGAAGAAAAGATATGGATAAATACATGCCTAAAGCATTAGAATATTATAAAGCATCAGGAGGAAAATAAAATTTAACAAAAATTTTTATTTAAAAACTAAATATTATGAAACTTAAATTAATTTCTTATACAATTTTATTAGTTGTGGTCTATTGGGGTGCAGGAGTGAATCAGAATTGATAGAAACATCCGTGTCCAATCAAAAAAATACTATAAATATAGGAGGAAGAATTTCTTCTCGGTTAGTCCCTGCAAGTGAAGTAAAGAGAAATACTCTTGTTTGGGATCAGGTTCTTAGTTCTATGAATTTAGTGGTAAATAAAATGTCTACTGAATCTAATCAATATCCTTTGAATGATATATTGTATAGAGAAATTTCGGATAGAAAAAATAATATTACGACTTATACCCTTCCAATAGCAGTATATAGTTCTAAAACACCATATTATTTGGTGCAGCAGATAGTTTTATCTCATGAGAAAAATGTCCAGAGAATGCAGTATTTAAAAATAATTCCAAAGAATAGACCAAAAGATGAACAGGATATTTTTAAAGATCTTACAGGAACCATTCAAATACTAAATGAAAAATTACAAGTAGTAGTTTCTTCAGATTATCAAAATGGAAAATTGATTACAGGAACTAAATTGGAAAATAAAAGTATTACAAAAGATATACAAGTAGAGGGAATAAAAGAGATGAACAGTGGAGCAAATTGTTTGTATATTTCTTTATATGAAGTTCCTTGTACTAATGGTGGACAACATGGGGTAGGAGAGTCTTGTAAGCCAGGTTATATGAATGATGCTCATTATGCAATAGATGTGATAGATGCATGTGGGAGTCGGGAGGAAACATATACAGGATGGGGAGGAAGTGGTAATCATAGTGCAAGTACGGGAGGAGTGGCTACAGACTGGCTACTAAATGAATTAAAAAATAGTTCTAATTTCATACACTGGAATTATCTTGTAGAGCCAAATAAAAATATTCTTCTAAACTCTGTGAGAAAATGGATGAGAGAAAAACCGATTAGTCAATCTACAATACAAGATTTGGATAGAAGGCTTAAGGTGTTTTCTGATAAGGAGAGAATGTTTAATGATTTGGATGTCTATAATCAAAATACTTCCAAAGTGGCAAACGCAGAGCTTGCAGAATATAGTGTACGAGTGAGTCAGATGTTTGACTATCTTTTGGAGAATCCTAGTGAAGCTAATAATCTGGCAGCGGAAAATAGTGTCTGGGTGCTTGATAAGAATAGGTTTATTAGTTGGGAGAGCTATTTGCCAGTATTTAGGGCTTTGGGGGATTTTATGAGGGCTAACCCAGGGGTGGAATGGGAAGAAATTAGAGAATTATTAGAGTTGCACAATATACGAGATATAGTTTTATTAAAGTCTGTATTGGAAGACTGGAAACGACCAGACTTAGTGAAGCCTACTATAGCTTTTAAAGAGCATAAAAAATTGAATTTATAATAAAATAAAAAAAACTGCTAATTTTAAACAGTATTTAAAAAATTTTGATAGTGACTTCTCTACAGAGCATTTAATTTTTGATGTAGGGATTCTAAAAGATGGTGTAAATGCAAGTACTAGATCTCCTCACAATAGAGAAATAAAAATAACTTTTAATATCAATCAATTAGATAGACCAACTGCGGATATTGCAAGAACTTTCATTCACGAGATGATACATGCAGAAATCTATAGAAAATTGCTAACAGTAGCATCTACAAGTGGAGGGCGGATAGACTGGAAAAATTTAGAGAAAATGCTAGAAAATTCTGATTTTCCAGGACTTTTGGATTATTATATGAGATATAAATATAAGTCTCCCCAGCATGATATGATGGCAGCTCACTATAGAGGTATTATAAAGAATTTTGTGAGACAAGTAGATGCTTCTATTACTAATGAGCAAGCCGAAGCAATGGCTTGGATAGGTCTTGAAGAAACGATTACTTGGAAAAACCTCCCTCAAGCAAAAAAAGATAAAATAAAGAATACCTATCGGCATTGGTACAAAACAGCATCTAAAAATTGCCCTTAATTTAAAAAACATATATTATGAAAAATTTAATAAAAATAATATTATTCTTATTTCCTTTGTTCTTCTTTTCACAGATAAAAGAAGATACAATCTATATAATGTATAACCCAAAAATAGATAAACATTGTAGACAAAAGAATAAATTTCACTATTTCGATATTTATTTAACTTCAAATAAAAAAATAAAATTTTCGTATGGAAGAAGTATTCCAAGAAAAAGGATTAAAAACATTTATTTCCCCATAATAAATAGAAATCAATTATCAAAAATCATAAAAAACGATTCAAGGTATCAGGTTAAAGTTTTTTATGTTATAAAAAAAGAAAAAGATATGTTTGTTTTATATCGATCGGATCATCTATTTAGAGCTCATATTCATGATGTTATAGAGGACTGATATATAAACACTATTAAAATACTATTCAAAACTCACTAAAAATAGTGTTATTCTTATTTCCTTTGGTTTTCATAAGATAATACATGCAGAGATATATAAAATTTTATTTCAAAAAATGATTTTAAATGCAGATAATTCTGCAAGTTATTCTCCAAGTGAATTAAAAATACTCTTCCAGAGGATAAAAAGAATCTTTATGATAAAATATATGATACAAATTATTGGCAATGGGAAAAATAATATTAATAATTAATTTGCTATTTACCATTTCTATTTCTTGCCAAGAGATAATAGTAGAAATGAAGGATAATGATTCTATAAAAATAAATAAGATAAATAAGAATAAATATGGTATATATATAAGAAAATATAGAATATAATAAAACTCAAAAAAAGGTTGTTTTTCCAGATGGTATAGTTTGTGAAACTTGTAAGTTGGAGGTGATTTTTGTATTTACTAATAGACCTACAAAGCGAATTACTAGAAAAAATAAGAGAGTTGTTTCTTCAGATGAATGGAAGTTTGGATTCTACCATATGTAAATTATATCAAAATAGGAGAAATATACTGGTACTGTTATACAATAAGATGTATTGTGCTATTATAAATGTATAGGAATGGTAGTAGAATCAGCAATTAGAGGTAGAATATTTTTATATAAGATGATGATTATTTATTTTTAGAGAAGTAAATTTATTATCTTTGTCTCTTAATAGTTAAATAAGAAATATGAAAAGTTTATTAATAGTAGGAGGGATTTTACTACTTATTTCGGGAGCGATGTTTTACTATTCCACAGATTTTTTGTTAGAAAAAATCACGATGTCCCACATGATGGGAGTGATGGGCGGAATAGGAATTGGCCTTATCATCGGTGGAATAGTGGGCTATATCAGTAAAGGTTCAGCGATAAGAGAGGAGAAAAAAAGAAAGCAGTTAGCCCAATTACAGAAACAAAACAAAGAATTAGAAAAGAAAGTAGAGAGCATCAATAATGATAGTTCTTCAAATATCTAAAAGCAATAAAAAAAAGCTCGGGAAATTTCCCGAGCTTTTTTTGTTTAATGATAAAAATTTAAATCTAAAATTGGTACCCAACCCCCAGAACTACGAAGCTTGGACGATTGTCATACCTCACAGTTTCGGAAAGATTGTTGCTGATAAATTCTCTTTGGTCTTTGGAGAAGCTTCCTTCGTATCTCGCATTGATGATGAAGTTAGACAATCTCGCCTCTGCACCCACCTGATAGCCGACAGTGAATCTGTTCCCTGCATTTTCTTTGAAATCATTCCATGTGTTCTCTTTTGCAAGGTTATAGGAAGCCACAGGCCCTACGAAAACCCCTAAATTATCCGAAACGAGATTTACTCCGACTAATACAGGAACATCTATTCTGTTGGTTTTTGCTTTCAAAGTAGTTTTAGTTCTTCTTTCAGTGAATGAATTATTAAAAGAAGTGTAATAAATTTCAGGCATGATGAACAGTGGAGTAGAAGGGAGGTTTACTCTAGCTGAAAGCCCTACATTAAACCCTGCACTTTTGCTGCCAGAATCTGTGTAATCCAGTACAGATCTTTTTATTTCAGACCATTTGGAAGAGCTAGTATTAAGCAAAACATTCGCTTTTACGCCTATTTTCACTTGTGAAAATCCCATTAATGAAAGCCCTAAAAGAGCCATACTTGAAATCTTTTTCATAATATTTGAATTTAATCTGATAGGACTATAACGGAATTTAAACATTTTTATTGTTATTTAATAAATATTGTCTCAGTTCTTTGAATAATTCGGAAGAATAAACAAAATCTATTAAATATTGGCTTTCCGCATTGATGAGGATATCTTTATTTCCTTCCCATTCTTTCACGCCTTTTCTTAGATACACGATTTTCTCACCGATGGTCATCACCGAGTTCATATCGTGGGTGTTGATAATGGTAGTGGTGTTATATCTTCGGGTAATTTCTTTGATTAAATCATCTATAACCTTCGATGTATAAGGGTCTAGCCCAGAGTTTGGTTCGTCGCAGAAGAGGTATTTAGGATTGTTCACGATGGCTCTCGCGATGGCAACCCTTTTCTGCATCCCCCCAGAAATTTCGGATGGGTACTTGTGGTCTGCGTTTTCTAGATGAACATCGTCTATTACTTCTTTTACGCGTTTTTTCTTCTCAGTATAGGTAAGATTAGTGAACATATCCAGCGGGAACATGATGTTTTCTTCCACGGTCATAGAGTCAAACAGCGCACTCCCTTGGAATACCGTTCCTATCTCTGCTCTCAGCTCTTGTTTCTGCTTTGGCGTCATTTCTACGATGTTTCGCCCATCGAAGAGGATGCTTCCGCTGGTAGGTTCAAAGACATTTAATAATGACTTCAAAAATACAGTTTTCCCAGAACCACTCTGCCCGATGATGAGATTTATTTTTCCTGACTCTAGCGTAGTGGTTATTCCTTTTAGAATTTCGGCATCCCCAAAACTTTTCTTTAAATCTACTACTTCTATCATTAGCCTAAGAACATTTGAGTTAAAATTAAGTTAGCGATGATGATGGCTACAATAGTCCAAACTACCGCTTGGGTACTTGCACGCCCTACTTCCAGCGATCCGCCTTTTACATTATAACCGAAATATGCTGGAATGGTTGCAATCAGAAACGCAAAAACAGCTGTTTTCATAAAAGCATACCAAATAAAGAAAGTAGGGAAATCCATCTGAACCCCCGTAATATAGTTGGATTCCGTCCAAGAGCCAGTGAAAACCCCAGCCAAATATCCTCCGAAAACTCCCACTACGATACTGATGGCAATGAGCAGAGGATTAAAAATAATACAAGCCAAAATCTTCGGAAGGATAAGGAAGTTAGCCGAGTTCACTCCCATAATATCCAGAGCATCAATCTGTTCTGTCACCCGCATTGTCCCAATGGAAGAAGCGATGTAAGAGCCTACTTTTCCCGCTAAAATCACACTGATAATCGTAGGTGAAAATTCCAAGATGAGAACCACCTTGGTAGCGTGTCCTACATATGGCAGCGGAATAGGAATAGATGCTGTACTAAAGTTATTATACATCTGTATAGCGACCACCGCCCCCACAAACAGGGAAGTGAATAATACTAAACCAAAAGAATCAACTCCCAAATCGTTGATTTCTCTCATGAAAAGCTTTGAAAAAACCTTGGATTTCTGTGGTTTTCTCAGTACTTTTCCTAAAAGGAGTACATATTCTCCTAAACTTCTGAACATTCTAAACATGATGCAAAAATAATCTTTTTTGTTTAAATTGCACCACCTAAAACATCATTTGTGGCAAAAGTAAAAACAGCATATTTCTGTCAGAATTGCGGAACACAGTATTCGCAGTGGCTTGGACAGTGCAGGAACTGCGGTTCTTGGAATACTCTGGTGGAGGAAATTGTAGAAAAAACAAAGTCGCCTACCTACCATATTTTGGGTGAAGGAAAACAAAAAGTAGTGACGATAACAGATGTGGAGGTTAATGCCGAACATCGTATAAAAACTCCCAGCGAGGAGCTGAACAGGGTGCTGGGAGGAGGCATCGTGCTGGGTTCGGTTACCTTGATAGGCGGCGAACCAGGGATTGGGAAATCTACATTGCTCCTGCAGCTTGCCCTGAAAATGAAAAAAAAAATACTCTATGTTTCAGGCGAGGAGAGTGCATCACAGATAAAAATGAGAGCGGACAGACTTACCGAAATCCAAAATCCAAATTGTTTCCTCTACACCGAGACTTCGGTGGAAAAAATCCTTTCCGAGGCGAAAAAACTTGAGCCAGATTTTGTGATTATAGACAGTATCCAGACGCTTCAGTCCCAGCTGATAGAGAGTTCGCCAGGGACAGTTTCGCAGATTAGGGAATGCTCTTCGGAGGTTATCAAATTTGCTAAAGAAACCAATATTCCAGTTTTCTTGGTGGGACACATCACGAAAGATGGGCAGATAGCAGGGCCAAAAGTTTTAGAACATATGGTGGATGTGGTTCTCAATTTTGATGGCGACAGAAATCACCTTTTCCGACTGCTGAGAGCGAGTAAGAACAGATTTGGTTCCACTTCTGAAATTGGGATTTATGAAATGATTTCAGCAGGATTAAAAGAAATAAAAAACCCTTCCGAAATCCTCATCACCAAAAAATCCGAAGACCTTTCAGGGAATGCAGTGGCGGTTACTTTAGAGGGAAACAGAGCCATGCTTCTGGAAATTCAGGCATTGGTAAGCAGTGCTGTCTATGGAACGCCGCAGCGTAGTTCCACAGGTTTTGACAGCAAGAGGCTGAATATGCTCCTTGCGGTTTTAGAAAAACGGGCTGGTTTTATGCTCGGTGCGAAGGATGTTTTCCTAAATATCACGGGAGGAATGAAAACGGGCGACACGGCACTGGATTTGGCGGTAGTGGCAGCTATTCTTTCTTCCAATGAAGATGAAGCGATACCTGATAATGTTTGTTTTGCCGGAGAAATAGGACTCAGCGGAGAGATTCGCCCTGTTCCGCAGGTGGAGAAAAGAATTTTGGAGGCGGAGAAATTAGGCTACGAAAGGATTTTCATTTCTAAACAAAATAAACTTCCTAAAAAAGGCTTTAAAATAGAAATTGTGGAAGTCAGCAAAATAGAGGATTTTCATCAAAGATTGTTTTAGGAAGTCGGCGGGTTTTATTGGCTTTATCAATTTTAAATGCAGAATACAAAATGAATTTTTTAGCCCATTCTTATCTTTCTTTTTCCGAGGAACAGCTCGTTGGCAATATGATTGCGGACTTTGTGAAGAACAGAGATGTAGCCCGCCTTCCAGAAAGCATACAGAAAGGCATAAAACTGCATAGAGCGATAGACACTTTCACGGATGCGCACCCTCTGATACACGAAGCGAAGGCGCCTTTCCGACCGCTGGTGAGACTCTATTCTGGAGCGTTCGTGGATGTGGCGTTTGACTATTTCCTCGCAAATGATACCACCGAAAATTCCCAGCGCGAGTGGCAGGAGCATTCGCAAAGGGTCTATGCTGTCCTCCGCCGATACGAGGAATTTCTGCCCGAGGTTTTCAAAAAAGTTTTGGATAAGATGCAGCAGGACGACTGGCTCTACAACTACCGAAATGAGTGGGGGATAGAGTACAGCTTTCGGAATGTGGTGAACAAAGCCCAGTTTCTGGACAAAACCACTAATGTATTCCCGGCGTTTTTAGCAAATAAAGATTTCCTCCGTGAGAAATACGAAATTTTCTTCCCTGAAATAAAATCATTCGCGCAGGATTTTGTGGATTAAATAAGAATATTTTTTATATGATAATTTTTTAGTTTATTTGCAATGTAAAATTATAGATATGAAAATAATTGGTATAGAAACACGCACGACAAATCAAAATGGACAAGCAGTGCAGGACATCGGAGGTCTTTGGAATAGATTTTTTTCTGAAAATATCATCAGTAAAATCCCAAATGCAGTGAATAGCAATGTTTATGCTATCTATACAGACTACGAAAGTGATTATACAGGTGAATACACCACGCTTTTGGGACTGGAAGTATCTTCGCTTGATGAAATCCCAAGTGGGTTGGTTGGAAGAGAGTTTCCTAAACAGAACTCTAAAAAATTCCTTGCTAAAGGAGCGATGCCTCAAGCTGTAGCAGAAGCATGGCAAAAAATATGGGAACAAGATAAGGTGCTAAATAGACTTTATCAGTATGATTATGAACTATACACAGAAAAATCTCAGCAAGGCGACCTCTCGGAGGTGGAGATTTTTATAGGTGTAAAAGATTCTGATATATAAAAAGAAATAAACTTAAATTTTTAAGAAGAATTTAAAATAATTTAATAAAGAAATATTAGTATATAACTCCATTCCCTTTACTTTGGTAAGGGGAATTTTAGTTTTTAAAGCTATGCAGTTTTGTTTTTAGCAAGATAGGAAAAGTTTTCTGATGAAAACGGCTGTATCTTTGTCCCATAAATTCAATGAACGACAGATATGAAACAGAATACCCGAAATGATTATGTCCAGCGTATCAATAGAGTGGCGGAATACATCAATAACCATCTGGACGAAGCGATAGATGTACGGAAATTAGCAGAAATAGCCCATTTGTCTGATTTTCATTTTTGTAGGATTTTCAAAGCGATTAAAGATGAGTCGCCCATGGCTTTCATTGCTCGTTTGCGTATAGAAACAGCGGCACAGCTCCTGCGCTATTCTTCTCTTTTAGTGGAGGAAATAGCCTTTAATGTAGGATACGAATCTCCTGCCTCTCTTTCCAAAGCCTTTAAAAATCAATACGGTATCACACCTACTGAATACAGAACCAATAAAGATATTTACATTATGAAAAAAGAAATCATCAATCCAGATTTAGCCTTAAAAGCTCCGAAAATAGTAGAGCTTGAACCAAAAAATCTTATTTATGTCTCTCTTAAAGGAGCGTATGGCAGTCTCAATTATGAATGGGCTTATCAACAGCTGTGGGCGGTTATAAAAGAACAAAAACTCTTCACAAAAGGGATAGAATCTATATGTATCTCTCATGATGATCCAAAAATAACCGAAGCAGACCTACAGCGCACTGATGTTTGTCTTGCCGTTCACAAATCCGCACAGCCTTCAGGGGAAGTTAGCTGTAAACAGCTTGCAGGAGGCAAGTATGCAGTTTTCTTTTATCAAGGAAGTTATAGTAATCTTGGTGCTGTATGTGATGAAGCGATGCGCTGGGTAGTCAATAGCGAGTATGAGCTTCGCGATGAACCGATATTTGAGAAATATCTGAACGACCGCCGCCGAACTACTGAAGAAAAACTAAAAACCGAAGTCTATATTCCTCTAAAATAACCAATCTTATGGAAATTACAAGAACAGAAAAAACAATGGGGATAGTTTTGGCGTTTATTTTATTGCTACTCACTCTTTCGGGGAGCTATTATTTCTTCTTTATGCTGAAAGTAGATTTTGTGAAGTGGCTTGTTTATAACGCATGCTCTCCAAGCAGTTTAGTTTATCTGCTTTGTTTTATGATTTTTTTAGCAAAAAGGAAAATTTCTTATCTTCCTTTTGCATTTCTTCCTATGTATTATTTTGGAACGATGGGGCTTTTTACTTTTACATGGAGCGGAGCCAATGTTTTTGCACAGCTTTCGCATATTACGATGACTCTCAATTTGCTTTGGGCAGGGTATATGCTCCATCGGGTAGGAAATCATAAAGCAACTGCACAGGGTTTGTTGTGGAGCATTTTATTCTTTGTTCCTTATATTGCTTTTGTGATGTATTATTCGCGAACGCATGCTGAAGAAATCAATAATTTATTACAAATGACACCTTAAAATATAAATTAAACCTATTGTAAAGGTAAAAAATAGGGAGGTAAAATTGTTTTTAATGAAAAATTGTTGAATTTTTATTACATTTGGAATCATTACTTGATGTTTAATAAAACTTTATTTTTGTGAAAGTTTTTTAAACAAAATATCAATGAAGAAAAATTTTAATAGGAATAAAAATTTGACAGCAAAAAATCATGGAAATTTCCTCTGAAATACTTGAAGCCTATTTTACTGAAGTGCATTTTAAGAAAGATGAATTTCTTACTGAGGCAGGAAACATCGAAAAATGGCTCTACTACATAGATGAGGGAATTATTCGCTTTTTTTATTATAATCCCACCACACAGAAAGAGACCACTGTAGACATATGCTCTACAGGCGATTTTTGTATGTCTTATGCTTCGTTTGTTAAACAAGAGCCGTCTCTGCTCTCCATGCAGGCAATAAAAAAAGTAAAGGCGTATAGAATAGGAAGGGATTCGCTGGAAAAACTTATTGAAAGCCCTGAATTTCTCCAGATAAAAACCCAAATACTAGAAAATCTTCTCTTGGAAAAAATGCATCGTGAAGCGCAATTTCTTACGCAATCACCAGAGGAAATATACAGACAGCTGCTGGAAAAAGACCCAAAAATCATTCAGAATGTTCCGCTAAAATATATAGCCTCCTACATTGGTGTAACTCCACAGGCGCTGAGCCGTATCCGCAAGCGTATTTTTTAACTCAGGTTCATTTTTAATTCATATTTCTATCGTTACTTTGTGTATATAAAGTAATGGACATGAAAATGAAATTAAAAATATTAGTCATGAGTTTATTAATGTTTTCAGGGTTAAAAGTCAATGCCCAAAATGATGATTTCATCCAGTTAGTTACCGCAGCCACACAAGCACCCTCTGGGCATAACTCCCAGCCATGGCTCTTCGAAATAGGAACAAATGAGATTACGATTTTACCCAATTTCAGCAGGGAACTTCCTGCTGTAGACCCTAGTCATCGTGAGTTTTTTATGAGTTTGGGCTGTGCGCTCGAGAATTTATGTATAAAAGCAAGCAGCCTTGGCTATGCTACTCAAGTGAATATAAGTCCAGAGGGCGTTATCAAAGTAGGATTACAGAAATCAGAGGCTGTTAGAACCGATTTACTTTCGGAATATATTACCAAACGCCAGACTAATCGCTCCGTTTATGATGGGAAGCTAATTCCCGAAGCTTTGCTGAAAAACTTGTTGAAAGATTTTAATTCTGATAAAGTCAGTATTCAGATTTTTGATAAAAATACAGAAGTATTCGGTCAGCTGACAGATGCTGTGATGCAGGGAAATACTATACAAATGAACGACCCAGCATTCAAATCCGAATTACTTTCGTGGATACGCTTTAACAAGAAACATTCTGAAAGCACTAATGACGGGATTAGCTATGCTGCTCTGGGAGCGCCCAATCTTCCGCGATGGATTACAGAACCGATTGTGAAAATGAGCCTTAAAGGCAAAAAGCAAAATAAAACCGACCTAAAGAAAATCAATTCTTCTTCCAATATCGTGCTTATCACCAGCGTGGCGGATGATATGCAATCATGGATAGATGCAGGGCGTACACTCCAGCGTTTTCTGCTCTCGCTTACGAAGGAAAATATTGCGCATGCCTATATCAACCAGCCGTGCGAAGTTCCTGAGGTTAGAAATCAGCTTTGCGAAAAGATAGCTGTTAATCATCAATTTCCGCAGATTCTGCTTTGTATAGGATACGCCAAGCCACTGCCTTATTCCAAACGAAAACCCATACAAGAAGTTATAAAGAATAAATAATTATTTAATAAAAATTTAAAAAGAAAAAGCTGTTTGTTCGCTCAGTTCCCTTTGCTTCGGTAAGGGGAATTTTGTTTGATAGTAAAATGTTTAATACTTTTGAATTAAATTAAAAAAATGAGAAAAATTTTGTTATTACTTATTGCGATGTCATTTATCAGTTGTACGCAGATGCAGAAAGCGGTTTATCAGGAGGAAGAAACCTACACCCAAGAAGAGCGAACACTGATTGTTTTTTACAATGAAAATGAAATTTCTCTCCAAAACTTAAAAAGAAAAGTAAAATCCTATGGTGCAGAAATTATCTATGAATACAAGGAAATGAAAGGTATCGCGGTGAGAATCTTCCGAGGAAAATCCATAGAACAGGGGAGAAAATACTTTGAAAACATAAAAGGAGTAACCAATGTTATGAAAGACAGCAAGGTAGAATTGCATTAAAAAGTTTTTTATAAAAGAAAAATCCCTATCTGTGATAGGGATTTGTTTGTTATTTCTTTTCTTCGCTATCCTCAGGAAAACGGCTGAGGGTAAGATCTTTGGATATCGCTGCCAATTCCATTTTCAGCTTACCAGAAAGCGTTTCTATGACTACGCCGTCTTCTGCGATGGAGAAAATACGCCCGTGGATACCAGAAGTCGTCACGACTCTTCTCCCTGGTTTCAGATTCTCCTGAAATTGTTTTTCTTTTTTCTGTTTCGTGAGCTGTGGTCTTATCATTAGGAAATAGAATGCACCTAAAATAAGCAGCATTGGTATGAACTGTTGTAAGTTTTCCATTTTATATTAAAGTTTTTCTAAGTGTTTATTGTACATTCGCCTTAAAACTCAGTGTAACAGGAGAGTTTTCTGCGTTCATGAATACTTGTGCAGTTTTCGTTACAGCTCCATTGAAATTTTTAGAGTCAAAACTCAGTGTTACTTGTCCCTTTTCTCCTGGAGCGATGGCATTTTTGGTGTAATCAGGAGCGGTGCATCCGCATGCAGGCTGCACGGAGTTGATATATAGAGGCTTGTCGCCCGTATTGGTTACCTCGTAGACATGCTGTACCACTTCGCCTTTTTTCATCGTTCCGAAATCGTGTTCTTCTTTAGCAAAGCTCGCTTTTGTCATTGGTTGTTCTGGTTTAGTTTCCTCCACAACTTCTGGCATTGGGTCTGCTTTTTCGTTTTTTTGGCAAGATACTACAGCAAGGAGCATCATCAGCCCTATTCCTGAAAGTTTCAAAGTATTTTTCATTTCTTTTTTGGTTATTTTTAAGGTTAAAATTTAATTTCTATTGTTGCTTTTGATGTATCGGTCAAGGATTCCGTTTACAAAGATTTGAGATTTGTCAGTAGCGAAAGCCTTTGCGATTTCTATATATTCATTGATGATGATTCTGGCAGGCGTCAGAGGGAAATAGTCCAATTCTGAAATAGCGGTAGCCAAAATGATTTTGTCCATTAGTGAGATACGGTCTAAATCCCAGTTCTCCAGTCTTTCTTCTATCTTTTTTTCGGTTTCTTCCCAGTGGTTTAGGGTTTCGTTGAGCAGTTTCAGAGCGAAATTTCTATCGTCTTCATCTTTTATCATCTTTATCAAAGTATGCGAAGGCTTGTCCTTGCTGAGGAAACCGAGAGTTTTCTGCGTCATGGAGTTGGCGATGTGGAAATCATCCGCCCAGTGAAGTTCTAAGTCTTCCAAATGGTTCTGGAAGTCTTCGTTTTCTGCGACATATCTTAGGAAAACTTTTCCGATGAATTTTTGGTCTTCCTCGAAAGAAAATTCATCTCCTTTCATATAATCTTGAAAGAGTTTGCTCGCTTTTATTTTGTTAAATACCTTGATGAGCAGGTCATCGTGTATGTCCCAGATTAGATTCTGATGTTTAGTGCTGAAAGACAATCTTTCTTCATTTTGCTCGAGAAGTTCTATCGCTTGATTTCGGATGAATTTCCGATTGGGATTGAGGTCTTCTTCGGTTTTTATGTACTTGTTTTTGTTCAGCTCCATTTGTTTCTCCGCGATTTTTTTCAAGGCGATGAGAAAATTAAGCTGATAGATGTACAAAGAGTAAATCTTATCTATCTCGGCAAACATATTTCTTGCCAAAACATCCTGTTTTATAGGATTTTGCTGATAAGAATAAAGGGTCTGGATGGTTTTTTCTCGTAATTGTCTTCTTCCTAACATTTTTCAAAGAACTTTAAGTGGGCAAAGATAAAAAAATAAAATATTCAATATCAAACATCAATTATTTTTTTTGATGAATTTTGTATCTTTACGCCGTTATTAAGCAGATTAAAAGTGAAAAGAAAAATTATCTTTTGGGCAGTTCTTTTAGGGCTGTTTTCTTGTGAAAAAAAAGAGAATTTGGAAAGAATTTCTTCCAAAGAGAGTGATGATCCGCTCAAAAAAATAGAATACCCACAGCCAGAGGAAAAAATTAAAAAAGATATTATAAACATAGTCGCGGTGGGCGATATCATGATAGGAAGCGCCTATCCGTCTAAAAAATATCTTCCGAAAGATGATGCGGCAGGAAGTTTTTCAGAGGTGAAAAATCATCTGAAAGGAGACATCGTTTTTGGGAATTTGGAAGGCGTTTTTTTAGATGAAGGCGAATCCCAAAAGTGCGAGGACAAAGAACCTCAAAGCTGCTATGTTTTCAGAATGCCGGAGCGATACGGGAAAATCATCAGAGAAGCAGGGTTTAATCTGATGAGCACCGCGAACAATCACGCAGGAGATTTCGGACTATTGGGAAGAAAAACCACAGCCAAAGTTCTTGACAATGCAGGAATTTACCATGCAGGGACAAAGGAATATCCAGCTGTGATTTTTGAGAAGGATAATATAAAATACGGCTTCTGCGCCTTTGCGCCGAATAAAAATATGCTTTCCCTCTTAGATGTCAAAAAAGCCAAAGAAATAGTGCAGGAACTAAAATCCCAAACGGACATTACCATCGTTTCTTTTCACGGCGGAGCGGAAGGGACAGAGCATGTGAGAGTTCCTAAAAAAGCAGAAATTTTTTACGGAGAAAATAGAGGAGATGTGCATCATTTCGCGCGTTCTGTGGTGGATGCAGGAGCGGATATCGTGCTGGGACACGGCCCGCATGTGACCCGGGCAGTGGAGGTTTATAAAAATAAATTCATAGCGTACAGTCTTGGGAATTTTAATACTTACGGGAGATTCAGCCTTACGGGAGACAAAGGCATCGCGCCTCTGCTGGATATAAAACTGAAATCCAACGGTGATTTTCTCTCTGCAAAGGTGGTTTCTGTAAAGCAGACCAAAGAAAAAGGACTTGAGCTGGATGCAGAAAACAGGGCATTTCAGCGGATAAAACAACTTACCAAACTGGACTTTCCAGAGCAGAATTTGAAATTTGAAGAAAACACGATAAAACTCTGATTTTTCAGTTGAACAAAGATAAAATCCTATTCGAGGGTGTAAAATGACAGCTCGGTAGGATTTTTTCTATTTTTTAGATAGAAAATTTTAAATTTGAAGACTTTTTAAATAAAAAAATCATCAATTTATTTTAAAATTTACTACTATGCATTGCATAGTCTCGAAAAATTATTTATGTTTGCGACAAGAAATCATAAAATTAATATAAAATGAAAAAACAAATCGCTGTACTATCGCTCCTTATTTCTGCGATGGGATGGGCTCAGGAAAGTAAACCGCAAACCCAAAAGAAAGAGAAGGAAATAAAAGAAGTAACGATTACTAAAACCAAAAAAGCGGTGGAGCAGAAAGCTGACCGCACGATATTTGATTTCTCTGAACAGCCGAATCTCAATACGGGAACGGCTCTGGAAGGAATCAAAAAACTGCCAGGGCTTATCGTTTCAGACCTTACAGGGATGGCGTATCAAGGGAAAATGCTGGATGTCTATATGGATGGGCGACCGCTGAATATTACTAGCAATGAATTAAGCGCCTTTCTAGAAGGAATGCCCGCAAATGCCATAGACAGAATAGAAGTGGTAACCAGCCCAGGGGCGGAATATCCAGCGACTTCTGGCGGTGCGATTCTGAATATAATCACTTCAAAATCAGCGAAAAGCTACCTTACAGCGACTTATTCTGGGAATTACTCTTTTAGCAATTATGACAAATACCGAAGCAAAACGAACAACTCTATTTTGCTCAATTCCAAAAATAGATGGTTCGGTTGGCAGCTGAATGTAGGGCAGAACTATCTCGAAGATATGAAAAATAATGAAGTAGATGGTATTTCGAGTATATTTAATGATGAAAGAAACAGAGGATATTTTGCAAAAGCGGCTTTGACTTTTGATTTTAGTCAAAATGATAGATTATTGCTAAATTACAATCTGAATTATAGTAATAATGATGCTGCGGTTCAGAGTAATGGGATTTACAGCGGACTGAGCTACAATAGACAAGACGAAATCGGAAGCATGAGACTGAGACATGAAGCTTCGGCAGCATACCAAAAAAGATTTAGCGGTTCGGATAGGAAATTGGATTTTAAATTCACTTATACTAAAAGGGATAATGATTTTGAACAGAAAAACTTGTTTTTAAATCAAATTCCTACTAATCAACTTGTTTTGGATAATAGTTCAGATGCGAGAACAGCTGAATTTAGAGTGGATTTTTCCCAGCCACTCAATATCTTTGACAAAGGTAAAATCAGCGTTGGCGGGCTTTACGAGAGATTGGATTTTACCACGGAAAGCAGAGGAATTACCAATTTGGACTACCAGAGACAGACGGCATCTTCTTATGTAGAATTGCAGACTACGATAGGGAAGCTGGATTTTATCCTCGGAACTCGTGCCGAAGATTATGACATCAGCGGAACTACATACAACAGCAATACGCATCAATATGATGATTTGCATAAATTCAAGCAGTACCGCCTTTTCCCAAATGCCAGTGTGCAGTATAATTTCATGAAAGGAGTGAATTTCGCAGTTAATTATAATAAGAAAATCAGTCTGCCGAGTATTTCGCTTTTGAACCCAAATAACAATACTTATGGAAATGGTAATGTTCAAACAACGGGAAATGCGAATTTGCAGCCAACGATTTTTGATAATATAGAAGCAAAAATCTCAGCATTTGATTATGTGTTTCTTGGGTATAATTTAAACTTGGTTAATAACCAAATTATACAAAAAATGATTCGTAGCGGTGATGAGGTTTCTGTAATCAATGAAAATATTTCCTCTGTGAAAATACATAATTTCAATATAGGATTCCCAATTCCATTTATGATTTTTACAAAGCCAATCAAGGAAATCATGAGTTCTATGAGTACAACCAATCCTGATAAAGTCAGCTTTTTGTATTTCTTTGCAAACTATCAGTTGCAGAGGCTTCCAGAAATCAAACCTAACGGACTTTGGTTTTTAAATCTAAATGCCCAAATTGTATTACCAAAGGGAATAAAACTGAATGCGAACTACAGCTATATCCCAGCAAAGGTAGGATATTTCTATTTCCAAACTGATGAACCATTGAATAATACGCTGGATATCACATTGTCAAGAAAATTCATGAATGACAGATTAAATGTTTCACTATATGTGAATGATGTGTTTAATACTAATCAAATGTCTGCTCGCTCTATCTATCAGACACCTAATGTATTGATTAGATATAAGAATGATACCCGTACTTTCGGGATTTCTGTAAATTATAAAATTCCTACAAGAAATAAATTAGCTAAAGAAAATCCTAATATGCTGGGCAGTGACAAGAAAGAAGACGAAGGAGGATTGATAAAATAATAATAAATCCCTCATTTATGAGGGATTTATTTTTTTAGTTAAGGTCAAAAGCTGCACCGATTTGGAAAGTAAACTGGTTATTTAGTCTTTCGTATCCAGCTGCACTTGTTTTGTATCTTGCGATAGGGAAAGTGATTTCAGAGAATACTCCAAAACCTTTATTAAAGAAGTATCTAGCACCGATATGCCCTCCGAAGTTTTTCAAACTTAAGCTCAAACCTGGGTAAACATCCAGCTGTTCAGGTAGGTTCATAACTCCACCTAAATTAGCATTGAATCTCCCACGAAGGTCAAATCTATCTCCGACAGGAGCTTTTTCTACTCCGTTAACATTGTGTTTCGTTCCCAAAAGGTAGCTCATCTGTAATCCTACCGAGAAGCTTCTTCCCAGTCCATAGTCAGCTCCTGCTGTGACACCTGTACCTTTGCTTTGGATGTTAGCTCCTACATAGGCTCTGATATCATTAGCACCAGTGAATGCTTCCTGTGAATATGCCACAGAAGAAATTGCTAAAAGCAATCCTGCAAATATTTTTTTCATAAATCAAATTATTTTCAGCAAAAATAAAAATTATTTTTAAAATCAATAATTTCAATAAAAAATATAACGATAATTCCGAAAAAAAGCAGAAATTTGCCAGCGCTATTCGCGAGAAATAATAATTTAACGAAAAAATGATGGAAAACAATAAAGAAAACTTGAAAAAAGCTGCTCTGGACTATCACAGAGCCGAGCCTAAAGGGAAAATCCAAATGGTGCCGTCTAAACCCTATGCTACACAATGGGATTTGAGTCTGGCGTATTCTCCTGGTGTGGCAGAACCTTGCCTTGAAATAGAAAAAGATGCCTCCAATGTCTATGAATACACCTCTAAAGGAAATCTAGTGGCTGTAATCAGTAACGGGACGGCTGTTCTGGGGCTTGGTGATATCGGTGCGGAGGCTTCTAAGCCTGTGATGGAGGGTAAAGGGCTTTTGTTCAAGGTATTTGCGGATATCAATGTTTTTGACATAGAAGTTAATGAAAAAGACCCTGATAAATTCGTGGAAATCGTGAAAGCGATAGCGCCTACTTTTGGAGGGATAAATTTGGAAGATATCAAAGCGCCAGAGGCTTTCTATATAGAAAAAAGACTGAAAGAAGAGCTGGATATTCCACTGATGCACGATGACCAGCACGGAACGGCGATTATCTCCGCGGCAGCATTGCTCAATGGTTTAGAAATAGCAGGAAAAAAGATAGAGGACATAAAAATGGTGGTAAATGGTGCAGGCGCAGCGGCTATTGCATGTTCTAAACTTTACATAGAGCTGGGCTTGAAAAAAGAAAACATCATAATGTGCGACAGCAAGGGGGTTATCAGTCATAAGAGAACTAACCTTACGCCTGAGAAATTAGATTTTGTACAAAATACTGATGCGGAAACTTTGGATGAGGTTTTGGAGGGAGCGGATGTTTTCATCGGACTTTCTAAAGGAAATGTTCTAAAACCTGAGGTTTTAGCAAAAATGGCGGTGAATCCTATTGTTTTTGCATTGGCAAACCCTATTCCAGAGATAGACTATGATTTAGCAAAACAGACCCGCCCAGATGTGATTATGGCAACGGGAAGAAGCGACTATCCTAATCAGGTGAATAATGTTTTGGGATTCCCTTACATATTCCGTGGTGCGCTAGATGTACAGGCAACTGATATCAATGAAGAGATGAAAATAGCGGCGGTTCATGCCATTGCAGATTTAGCAAAAGAACCAGCAACAGAAGAAGTGAAACAGGCTTATAATTTGGCTGAAATCAACTTCGGGAAAGATTATTTCATTCCAAAACCACTTGACAGCAGATTATTTGCAAAAGTTTCTACCGCAGTTGCCAAAGCAGCTGTAGAAAGCGGAGTTGCAAGAAAACCAATCAGCGATTTTGCGGAATATGAAAAGCAACTTTCCGAAAGGAAAAAATAATTTGAAGTGTAAAAAATTCTCTTTTATTTATTAAAGGAGAATTTTTCATTTTAAAATGTTAAATTTGCCTAAAATTTTAAATTATTGATTTATGAAAAAGCTTAATTATTTATTGCATTATTTTCTTTTTTAGTGCTTAGTTGTAATAGGAGTGATGATATGCCTCCGCGCCCGCAGGATGATCTGATAGGAAGCTGGTCTCTTACAAAAACGAGATTGAAAGGGAATATGATAATACTTGGGATAAATACACCAATAGATATGGATGCGCCGATTACTCCTTGTGAAAAAAAGACAAAAACTACTTTTTTACCAGGTGGTACAGGAACTACAGAGGTGTGGGCGAATCTATCAGGGAGCTGTGAAAAGAAAAGAGGTGGAAATATCACCTACACTTTTGACAAGGATACCAAAGAACTGGTTGTACATCTAGGGCCAGAGACTACTCGTTCCATAGTGAAAAAACTTACAAGTACAGAGCTGGAAGCAGAGGAAAGTGTTACTGATTTACGAGTAAGAGGATTCCTCTTTACAGGGACAGTTTATGTGACAATGAAAAAAAACAACTAGTTTTAAATTAAAATATTCATAAGCCTTACTTTTTAGTAGGGCTTTTTCATTTCAAAATATTAAATTTGCCTCTTTAAATCATCAGACCATGTTTTACAATCATCAAGAGATAGAAAAGAAATGGCAGAAGTTCTGGGGAGAAAACCAAACTTTCAAAAGCCAACAGCCGTCAGAAAGCAGCAAACCGAAATATTATGTTTTAGATATGTTCCCTTATCCATCGGGGGCGGGGCTTCATGTAGGGCATCCGCTGGGGTATATTGCGAGTGATATTTATGCCAGATTCAAAAGACACCAAGGGTACAATGTCCTTCATCCTGTGGGCTATGACAGCTTTGGGCTTCCTGCTGAACAATATGCGATTCAGACAGGGCAGCACCCTGCGGTTACCACTGAGGAAAACATCAATAGATACGAACAGCAGCTTAAAAAAATAGGTTTTTCCTTTGACTGGAGCAGGGAGATTAGAACCTCTGACCCAGCCTATTACAGATGGACGCAGTGGATATTCATAGAGCTGTTTCACTCTTGGTATAATAAGGCTACGGACAGAGCGGAGAACATTTCTACCCTTGTGGCTCATTTAGAAAAGTTCGGGACAGAAAACCTTGATGCCGTGCAGTCTGAGGAACTAAATTTCACTGCAGAAGAATGGCAAAACGCTTCTGAAGCTGACAAACAAGATATTTTACTGAACTACAGAATGGCTTACCGAGCAGAAACTACGGTAAACTGGTGTCCTGCACTCGGAACGGTTCTTGCCAATGATGAGGTAAAAGATGGTAAGTCAGAGCGTGGCGGATACCCTGTTTATCAAAAGAAAATGATGCAGTGGTCTATGCGTATTACAGCTTATTCGGACAGACTTTTGAGAGGGCTGGACTGGCTGGACTGGTCAGAAGCGGTAAAGGAAAGCCAAAGAAACTGGATAGGAAAATCTGAGGGTGCTTTGGTGAAATTTGGTATTAAAGGTTCTGATGATTTCATAGAGGTTTTCACTACTCGCCCTGATACTATTTTTGGGGTGTCATTCGTTACGCTTGCTCCAGAGCACGAATTGGTTTCAAAAATCACTACGCCAGAGCAGAAAGAAGCCGTGGAAGCCTATATAGAAGCCACTTCCAAACGCTCCGAAAGAGACAGAATGGCGGATGTGAAGACTATTTCAGGAGTGTTCACAGGGGCTTACGCAGAACATCCTATTACTAAAGAACCAGTCCCTGTTTGGCTTGGCGATTATGTTCTTGCGGGATACGGAACAGGCGCTGTGATGGCGGTTCCTGCAGGGGATGAGAGAGACTTTGCCTTTGCGAAACATTTTAATATTGAGATAAAAAACATTTTTGACAAAGATATCTCCGAGAAGGCTTTTACCGAGAAAGAAGGTATGGTTTATCAAAATTCGGAGTTTCTAAATGGTTGCGATAGTTATGATAAGGCAGTAAAATCCGTGGTGGAATACTTGGAAAATCATAAAGTAGGAAAATCCAAGATAAACTACCGCCAGAGGGATGCTATTTTCTCACGCCAAAGATACTGGGGAGAGCCTGTTCCTATTTATTATGAAAATGAAATGCCGTATACCTTGCCTGTTTCTGCGCTTCCGCTTGAGTTACCAGAAGTAGAAAAATACCTACCAACCGAAGATGGAGACCCGCCGCTTGGGAATGCTAAAAATTTCGCTTGGGATAAGGTTAATCAAAAGGTGGTATCTACGGAACTGATTGACAATCAAAATATTTTCCCGCTTGAATTGTCTACTATGCCAGGCTGGGCGGGTAGCTCTTGGTATTTCTTAAGATACATGAACCCAAATAACGAAGCTGAGTTTTGCGATAAAAATACATCGGACTACTGGGGGCAGGTAGATTTGTATATTGGTGGAAGTGAGCATGCTACGGGGCATCTGCTTTATTCTCGTTTTTGGACTATGTTTCTGAAAGACAGAGGATTTATCAGTCACGAAGAGCCTTTCCAAAAAATGATAAACCAAGGGATGATTTTGGGGATTTCGGCATTTGTGTATCGTGTGGATGGAACGAATAAGTATGTTTCAAAAGCACTGGCAAAAGATTACGAAACTCAAAAAATCCACATCGATATTTCTCTATTAAAAGGAACTTCGGACGAGTTGGATTTGGATAAATTTAAGGCTTGGCGACCAGAGTTTAAGGATGCTGAATTTATCTTGGAAGACGAAAAATACATCACAGAAAGAGAGGTGGAAAAAATGTCTAAATCCAAATATAATGTAGTAAATCCTGATGATATTTGTGAAGAGTATGGGGCAGACTGTCTAAGGCTTTATGAAATGTTCCTTGGGCCGCTAGAGCAGTCTAAACCATGGAATACACAGGGCTTGAGCGGAGTTTATGGCTTCCTTAAGAAGTTCTACAACCTTTATTTTGATGGGGATACTTTTTCGGTTTCAGAGGAAGAGCCTACGAAAGAGGAGCTTAAAATCCTGCATACATTGATTAAAAAGGTGATTTACGATATTGAGAATTTTTCTTTTAATACTTCCGTGTCGCAGTTTATGATAGCCGTGAATGAATTACAAAAACTAAAATGCAATAAAAAAGCTATCTTAGAGCCGCTCGCAGTTTTGATTTCGCCTTACGCACCGCATGTTTGTGAGGAGCTTTGGAGTCTTCTTGGTAATTCAGAAAGTATAGATTTTGCACCTTTCCCTATTCTGAATGAGGCGTATTTGGTGGAAGATGAAATAGAATATCCAGTGAGTTTTAATGGGAAGATGAGGTTCAAACTTTCTCTTTCTGCAGAGCTTTCTAAAGAGGAAATTGAGGAAATAGTCATGAAAGATGAGAAAGTAATCCAGCAGCTGGACGGAGCTAAACCAAAGAAAATCATAGTGGTTCCGAAGAAAATCATCAATATAGTATCCTGATTTGATAAAGATTTTAAAATTTGGTAAAGTTTTTGATTATTCTATAAATATAGAAGCTTATTTTAATTAAAAAACATATTTATTTCTTAAAATTTTCAATTTTTGATGAAATAAATTTGTGTAGAACAAAAAAAAGTAGTTATTTTACGCAATCAAAAAAATAATTTATAATTTAGTTTAGATATGGAAATGAATGTTTCAACTCAAGAGCAACAAGTAGTTGCAAGAAAAACAGGAGGTCTTAACCCATTTTTAGTATTACCACTTTTATTTATAGTAGGTGTTTGTATTTATCTATTTATCTTTGGTAGTACAGGAAACTTTACTCATAAAGGTAAGGAAGTTAGTGGTGTTTCAGTAGCGTTTTTGGACATTCCATTAAAAGAATTGACACCTAAATCTGTTATGGGGATGGTGTATATGGGAGGTATGATTGTACCGGTCCTTATTACTTGTGCTATTACAGTATTGGTATTCTCTTTAGAGCGTTTATTCGTTTTGAACAAAGCGGAAGGAGCTGGGAATCTTGAAGCTTTTGTTTTGAAAATCAGACAATTGCTGAAAGAAAATAAAATTTCTGAAGCACAAGAAGAATGTGATAAGCAGAGAGGCTCTGTAGGAAATGTTGTTAAAGAAGCTTTGATAACATATAAGGCTTTAAGCAAGGAAACTACAATGAATAGAGACCAAAAGATGGCAGCCCTTAGTAAGTCTATTGAAGAAGCTACAACTCTAGAAATGCCTATGATGGAAAAGAATATGTCTATCCTTTCTACATTAGGAACAGTAGCTACGCTAATCGCGTTGTTAGGAACCGTAATGGGGATGATCGGTGCGTTCTACGCTCTAGGTGCTGGTGGAGGAACCCCAGATGCTGCGGCTCTATCTATTGGTATCTCTGAAGCCTTGATCAACACGGCATTAGGAATTGGTACATCTGCTCTTGCTATTATCTTATATAACTTCTTTACATCTAAGATAGATGGTATGACATTTAAGATTGATGAAATCGCAATGTCTATTCAACAATCTTTTGCTGAAACTCAAAGATAATATTCAGCATTATAAAAAGGATAATAGATTTATCCAAAAGTATAGAAGTTTAATATAAAATAATATAAAAATGGCGAAAGTAAAACCAAAAAGACACGGCGTATTGACTGATATGACCGCCATGTGTGATGTTACTTTCCTGCTTCTTACCTTTTTTATCTTGACAACGGAGTTTAAACAGCCCGATGTGGAGAACATTGTAACACCTTCCTCTGTTTCTAAATCGAAACTAACTGAGGCAGCAAATATAATGACAATTAGTGTAACGAAGGATGGAAGATATTATTTTACTCCTACAGGTGACCCTAATCATAGAATGAAATTATTAGAGGCAATGGGAGAGAAAAATAAAATCAAATTTACAGATAAAGAAAAACAAATTTTTGCAAAAACTGAATTTGTAGGTGTGTCAGTTTCTCAGTTAAAAGGTTTTCTACAATTGTCTGAAGATCAGAGAAAAAATTTCAAAGGAGGTACAATTCCTTTGGATAGTGCAAATAAACAGTTGATAGACTGGGTGGATATAAATCGAATAATAAATAATGATGCAGCCCTTGCTGTAAAAGGAGATGGTAATGCATCCTATGACAAATTTAAGATTTTATTCGAAGGATTGAAAGAGATAGGGATGAATAAGTTTGTGTTGGTAACAACAGAGGAATAAACATAAAAGAATAAAAATGGCAGAAGTACAAGTACAAGAAAAAGGTAACAAAGGAGGTAAAGTCCGTTCCAAAAAGAATAGTACTCGTGTAGATATGACACCAATGGTAGATTTGAACTTCCTTTTATTGATGTTCTTTATGTTTACCACTACCTTTACTAAGCCTAATACTTTGGAATTAGACCTTCCTGCAAATCCTAAAAAGAGTTCTACAACAGACAAACCACCTGTTATAGATTTAAGAAACTCTATTACATTCATTATAGGAAAAGATGATAATTTATTTTATCATCAACAGGACGCAAAAGGGCTTAATGAAAATACTCTTATTAAAACCACTTATGATAGAGAAGGTGTAGAGACAGTCATTGAGCAGGCTAAAAAGAATGCTATAAAGAAAGAGAATTTTACAGTGATTATAAAACCTGTAGATGATGCAAGTTTTAAACATTTCGTAGATATTCTAGATGAATTGGAAATTACGAAAAGTGATCGTTCAGGTATTGCTGAATTAAAACCTTTTGAAAAAGAGGTTTATGATCGAAAGGTAAAATAATTTAAAAAAATAAAAATTATGGCAGAAGAACAATTAAAATACACAGACTTCGAGGAGTTAGTATTTGAAAATAGAAATAAAGCCTATGGTGCCTATGACATGAGGAAAAGTTATAAAGGTATCCTAACCAAAGCATTCCTTATAGGTGTATTGTTTTTTTCTGGTATCACTCTTCTATTATTGATGTATTTCAAGACAATAAAAACAGAAACGAAAGAAGATAAAGAAACAATAGTAGATCTTAAAGTTCTTGAAATACCAGGGGAAGAGGATGCGCCAAAAGATGATGAACCATTGGAGCAAAAGCAAGAACAAGCATTGCAGAGTTTGGATGATGTGGCGCCTATAACAGAACAAATAGCTACTGTTGCCCATGTAGTTCCTGAACCAGTGGAAAATCCACCAGTAGAGCAACCTGCAGCATCTAAAAGTCAAATGCAAAATAGTAATATATCTACAGAAACCCAAGCGGGAGCTTCAGCAACTAACAATGCTCCGCCACCAGTACAAGGTGTAGCTGGAGGTACGGGAAGTCAGGCTAAGCTACCAGGAACAAATGTGGTAGATGGGCCTGTGGATCCTCCAAATAAAATTCATACTTCAGTAGATGTAGAAGCTGATTATGGTAATGGAGGATTGAACGGGTTTA
>CAUSFO010000009.1:0-37123 GCA_963530895.1 uncultured Flavobacteriaceae bacterium
CAAAAAATAAATTAAAAAGTATAATATATTTATTATAAATATAAAAATTTGAACCAAATAAAAACTCTTTAAATAAACACTTAAACAAGTTTTCAATCTCATCATTTGAAAAATTATTTATTCCCTTTATCATTAAATCTATACTTTTAGTTGTATTCTGATTAAACTCTAGTATAAATTCAAATTCATTTTCACTTATAAAATAAAAATTTAAATCATATCCATTATATTTTTTTTGTAATCTTTTACCTGTAAACCCCTCTTTAAAATTATATTTCAATTCACCTATTACAAAATTTAATCCATTTTTTTCTATCGGAGATAATTTCCTCCACCAATAAGTAAACTCTAATAAATCATAATATGATAAATGCTTCAAAATATTATATTTGTTAATGTAATATACTGAGTTTTTTCCAAAATCAGACATTGCATTATATCTTATAAAAAATAATTCAGCACTACTTAGTTGAGCTCTTAAAATTTTGGAGTACTTTGCCTTATGTTCTTCATCTATATCAGAAGTATCTATTAAAGAATATAATTGATATAATGTTTTAAAATAAATAGAAAACTCCTCCTCATATTTAGAATATACTTGCCTAAAAAGTTCAATAGCATTTTTCCTATTTTTAGTTATAGAATATTCTGGTTTAAAAATCCTATGTAATAACTTCTTTTGAAAAATAAAAAAATTTCTTCCTTTTTCATGACTTTTAAAATGATAAGTGATAAACATTTGTACATTTTCCTTATGTAGTTGAAGTAGTTCAAAAAAAGTATTATCAAATTGTTGATGCTTAAATACATTTCTACTTAATCTAAGTTCTTTTCTTTGAAAAGAAAGGGTCTCAAATAACAATATTACCCCCACAAAAGAAAATATTGTCCCTACTGTACCTCCTATAAATTCACCAAAATTTGATGCATTGTCTAAATCAACTGAATATTTGATATTTATATAATTTTCATAAAAATACCCTCTAATTAAAAACCAAAAGACAACAATACAACCTATAATAGTTAAAAATACAGATAAATAAAATCTTAATTCTGAATTACTAAACTTAATTTTCATAATCAAATATTTACTCAAAAAAAGACCAACAACTACTGTCATTGGTCTTTTAATTTATTACCTACAGTTACTAACCACTACATCATTCCTGGCATACCGCCTCCCATTGGTGGCATTGGTGCTTCAGGTTTTGGGATTTCTGTGATTACGCATTCTGTAGTAAGAAGCATACCTGCTACAGATGCAGCGTTTTCAAGGGCTACACGGGTTACCTTCGTAGGGTCTATGATTCCAGCTTCTAACATATTTACAAACTCATCAGTTTTTGCATTGTACCCGAAATCTGCCTTACCTTCTGATACTTTCGCTACGATTACAGAGCCCTCGCCGCCTGCATTGGCTACGATTTGTCTTAGTGGCTCTTCTATCGCTCTTTTCACGATTTTGATACCTGTGTTTTCATCTTGATTCACTCCGTGAAGATTGTTCAGAGATTCTATCGCTCTTACAAGGGCAACTCCTCCACCTGCTACGATACCTTCTTCTACAGCGGCTCTCGTTGCATGCAGAGCATCATCTACTCGGTCTTTTTTCTCTTTCATCTCCACTTCAGATGCAGCACCTACATAAAGCACGGCTACACCACCTGCCAATTTGGCCAATCTTTCTTGAAGTTTTTCTTTGTCGTAGTCAGAAGTTGTAGATTCTAACTGCGCTTTGATTTGGTTTACTCTCGCTTTGATTTGGGCATCATCTCCTGCTCCGTTTACGATAGTCGTATTATCTTTGTCGATTACGACTTTTTCAGCCTTACCAAGAAGCTCAATAGAAGCGTTTTCCATAGTGAAACCTCTTTCTTCAGAAATCACTTGTCCGCCTGTAAGGATAGCGATATCTTCTAACATGGCTTTTCTTCTGTCACCAAAACCAGGCGCTTTCACAGCTGCGATTTTAAGCGAACCTCTTAGTTTATTCACCACCAAAGTTGCCAAAGCCTCGCCTTCTACTTCTTCTGAGATAATCAATAAAGATTTTCCCTGCTGAGCCACAGGCTCTAAAACTGGAAGCAGCTCCTTCATAGAAGAGATTTTTTTCTCTACTAAAAGAATGTATGGGTTGTCCAATTCTGCCACCATTTTGTCTGGATTAGTCACGAAATATGGCGACTGGTAACCTCTATCAAACTGCATACCTTCCACTACATCTACCGTAGTATCTATTCCTTTCGCTTCCTCCACAGTGATTACTCCTTCTTTACCAACTTTCGCGAAAGCATCAGCGATAAGTCCACCGATAGTTTCATCATTATTCGCAGAAACAGAAGCTACTTGTTTGATTTTGTCATTATTATCTCCTACTTGCTGAGACTGAGATTTAAGGTTTTCCACCACGGCAGAAACAGCCTTGTCAATTCCTCTTTTTAGGTCCATTGGGTTTGCTCCTGCTGCCACATTTTTCAGTCCTTCTCTCACGATAGCCTGAGCCAAAACAGTAGCCGTAGTCGTTCCATCTCCTGCGATGTCATTGGTTTTAGAAGCTACTTCTTTTACCATCTGAGCACCCATGTTTTCTACTTTGTCTTCCAGCTCTATTTCTTTCGCTACAGAAACTCCGTCTTTGGTTACATGTGGAGCGCCGAAAGATTTCTCAATCACTACATTTCGCCCTTTAGGTCCCAATGTCACTTTTACTGCATTCGCCAATGCATCTACACCTCTTTTTAATGCGTCTCTTGATTCAATATCAAATTTAATTTCTTTTGCCATTTTTTTAAATTATATTTTAAAGCTATTTTTTTAAACAATACTTAACAAAAATTCTATCATCTCTGGATTTCTGTGGTCAAAAATAAGTGGTTTTCTCTCATCCATCTGGCTGATTATTTCTCTATCTTCGGCTGAAAGCTGAAAATCAAAAATATCAATATTTTGTGCCATTCTGTCTTTGTTAGCGGATTTCGGAATAAGAATTATATCATTTTCAAATAAATAGCGAAGTGCTACTTGCGCTACTGATTTTCCATATTTCTCACCGATTTTTTTCAGTACAGGATTATTGAAAAAATCATTTTTTCCCTCCGCAAGAGGCCCCCAAGACATCAG
The DNA here is from genome assembly GCA_963530895.1 of uncultured Flavobacteriaceae bacterium. Lineage (GTDB taxonomy): Bacteria > Bacteroidota > Bacteroidia > Flavobacteriales > Weeksellaceae > JABCPE02. Next base: position 3,121 of record CAUSFO010000009.1, read on the forward strand.
TTTGGTATCATGTTTTTTCATAATCTCCTGCAACTCTCTCTGCTGATGGAAAACATGAGTTTCTACCTGATTAACAGCTGGTTTTACCTCAGCGAAATGAGCCAAATCCAAATATCTGTCTGCATAAAAATTACTTACACCTATCGCACGGATTTTTCCTTCTTTATAGGCTTCTTCCATTGCTCTATATGCTCCGTAATAGTCATTTATAGGCTGATGAATAAGTAATAAATCTATATAGTCCGTTTGTAATTTCTCCAAAGATTTGTCAATGGATAATTTCGCTTTTTCATACCCGAAATTACTTGGCCATATCTTTGTAGTGAGAAAAAATTCTTTTCTGTCAATACCACTTTTTTTAACTGCATTTCCTACACCCTCTTCATTTTGGTAGATTTGAGCCGTATCAATGGAGCGGTATCCTACTGAAATAGCATCAGAAACACATCGCTCACATTCTTCTGGCGAAACCTGAAACACCCCATATCCTAACTGTGGCATTTCTACACCATTATTTAAAGTTATTTTTTTCATATTTTTATTTTGAATTTTGTTTTAAACTTATAATCTTTTATGCAATTTGGACAATTCTACATTTTTCGCAGAGAGGATAGGATTCCACAAAATTTTTGATTTTTTCCTTCGCTTCTGCAAAACTTCCATTGATGTAGAAATATAGAGCTGTCTCGGTGCTTCCCTCAAAATAAGAAGTCACCACTATCTCATCGTTTAGTGCTTCTTCAATATTTTTATAAACCTCGTTAATATCACAGTTCTGATAAACCTCCTCTGGTAGATCTGTTCCGTTAATATAAATTGCCAATCCTTCTGCTGTTCCTACTTCTTGGGAAAAATCTTCGCCATATAGTTTAGAACCTTTCGGAATACCGATTTCTTCTAGTTTGTGTAGTAACTCCTTCACGGCTTCAGGACTATTGAGTTCCAGCTCAATATCGCAATACTCCACCTCTCCATTCTTATCCATCATAGTACCGCCTCCAGATGTCGCTCCTAAATTTCCTTCTAATAGAAATTCTTCTATCAAATCCTCCAAATCGTGCCTATCAAAAGGCTGTAATTTAGCATTTAGCTGTAGTGTATAGAACATGATATTTTATTTTTTATCCTAAAATTCCTAACAAATCAGACTCTCTTATGATAAGATAATCCTTGCCGTCTAATTTTAATTCTTGCCCAGCATATTTTCCATAAAGAACTTTGTCTCCTACTTTCACAGTAAGCGGCTCATCTTTTTTACCGTTTCCTACGGCTACTACTACGCCTTCCTGTGGTTTTTCTTTTGCTGTATCTGGAATGATCAATCCTGATGCTGTTTTTGTCTCTGCTGGAGCTGGTTCTACCAATACTCTGTCTGCTAATGGTTTAAAATTTACTGACATAATTATTTCTTTTATTAAATTATTAAATGATTTAATTTTTGAATGATACTCTCTAAATTTATACCAAAATCAAATTGTGACATTTTTGTCAGTTTTCCTCACTTTATGAATGAAAATTTGACACACCCATGAATTTTTTATAACTTTTTTAACAAAAATTTAGTATATTGCGAAAACTTAAACTTAATATATGGTAGAATATTTTTCATTTTTTATATTGCTGTCTGTCATCATTATGGGAATTGTGATGCTGAGCAATAAAATAAAAGTCGCATACCCTATCCTTCTGCTCATCGCAGGGCTGGGCGTGGGCTTCCTTCCGAACACACCTAATATAAAAATAGATCCACATCTGATTTTTATTATTTTCCTACCTCCACTTTTATACGAAGCAGCGCTTGCCAACTCGTGGAAAGAAATTTGGCGCTGGAGGAGAATTATTTTCAGTTTTGCATTTATTGTAGTTTTTTTGACAGCAATTTCTGTCGCATTGTTTGTCAATCATTATATTCCTGGTTTTTCACTGGCGCTGGGCTTTCTTCTTGGAGGGATAGTTTCTCCTCCTGATGCAGTAAGTGCTGGAGCTATTCTAAAATTCGTGAAAGTCCCTAAAAGAATTTCTACACTTTTGGAAGGTGAGAGTTTATTCAATGATGCTTCCTCCCTTATAATTCTAAGATTCTCTCTAGCAGCAGTAGCTACAGGACAGTTCATATGGCTAGATGCAGCAGAAAGTTTCGCTTGGATGATTTTTGGAGGAACGGGCATTGGGCTTTTTATTGCATTCGTCGTTATGCAAATTCACAGATTACTTCCTACCAATGAAGACATTGATGTAATCCTATCTCTATTAACACCTTACATCATGTACATAATCGCAGAAGAGGTTCATGCTTCTGGAGTAATGGCGGTCGTATGTGGAGGGCTGTATTTGGCTTATCATAACATTCATATTTTGAGCAGTTCATCCAGAATTAGAGGTATCAATGTTTGGCATAGTTTCACTTTCCTACTCAATGGTTTGGTATTCTTACTAATAGGCTTAGGACTTCCTGATATTGTGGAAGGGCTAAAAAAAGATGGAATAAGCTTGTATGACGCTTCTATTTATGGACTATTGGTAACAATAGTGCTAATTGTCGTGCGTCTTTTGGCTTCGTATGGAGCTATCATTGTAACCAAAGTGATGAGCAATTTCATCACGGTGGCAGATTCTAATGTTAATCTAAAAGCGCCTTTCATTATCGGATGGTCTGGGATGCGTGGAGTAGTTTCTTTGGCAGCAGCTCTTTCTATTCCACTAACATTGGATGATGGAACTCCTTTCCCAAACAGAAGCCTTATATTATACATCACTTTCGTGGCTATTTTTGTAACTTTGGTGTTTCAGGGTCTTACTCTACCTTTCATTATCAAGAAATTAAAACTCCCTAAATTCAACGACCATTTCCCTGAGCACGAAACCGAAAGATTTATTCTGAGAAAATTGGCTAAAAGTTCGATAGACTATCTAACGACCAATTACAAAGAAGAAATGAAAAACAGCTTTGAGCTGAGAGCGGTAGTGAGCCGATGGGAACAGCGATTAGTAACGGAAGAGGAGCTAAAAATACCTGACCACATCAAAGAAATCTACATCGATGTTCTCTGCAAAAAAAGAAATATTCTTTTTGAAATTAACAATAAATACCCGAAAATCAACGAGGATATCATCCGAAAATTCATCCATCGTATAGATTTGGAAGAAGAAAGAATAAGACACGAATAAAACCATGCAAAAGAAAAAAATACTTATTCGTATCGGCTCTCTCCGCCACGGCGGAGCAGAGAAGGTTTTGGCGACTTTCCTTAAAAATATCCCTCCCGATAAATACGAAGTGGATCTCCTGCTGAATCTCTATTCTGGGAAATATCTTTCCGAAATCCCGAGCTGGATAAACATCCTCTATCTTATTAAAGGAGAGATGATTCCTACCAACAGACCGCAGGACATTCCGATAAAAGCGCTTCGTGTGAGTTATCTATTTTTATTGAAAAAAATCCCAAAACTACTCTATAAATTCATTCTTAAAGACAAAAAATATGATGTAGAATTTGCGGCAATTCATGGAGTAAGAGACGAAATCCTAAACTCTCCCATTACATCTTCAAAAAAAATTGTCTGGATTCACAATGACTTACGAAAAACCCAATTTCACAACTATACAGATGATGAAATCAGGAAGTTTTTTAAGTTTGATAAGATCATGGTGATTTCGGAGCATATTCAAAAAGATTTTGAAAGCTTGGCTAAAAATGAAGATGAAAAACAGCGAATTGTCCGAATCTATAATCCGCTGGACACAGATGAAATTTTAAGAAAAAGTGAAGCGCCTCTAACTGGCGATTATCAGCATCCTTTGTTTTTGTCCGTTGGGACGGTTTTCCCGCAGAAAGGATTTGACCGACTGCTGAAAGCCCACAAAAGGCTTTTGGATGAAGGATTTTTTCATCAGATTTTAATCGTGGGGGATGGCTACGATTTTGAAAATATCAAAAAACTAAAAGCAGAACTTGGCGTAGAAAACACTGCTAAAATGCTCGGTTTCACAGATAATCCGTATCCTTATTTTAAAAGCGCGGATTTCTATGTCCTCAGCTCAAGATATGAAGGCTATCCTACGGTGCTTTTCGAAGCTATTACCCTGAAAAAAAATATCATCGCCACCGATGTTTCCGGAGTGCGAGAAATGCTGAATGATGGCGAACTAGGACGGATTGTAGAAAATTCTGAAGAAGGAATTTATCAAGGGATGAAAGAAGCCCTCAGCAATGCGGATCACTTCAACAAGTATCAAGAAAAACTAAAAAACTACACCATGCCTTTCAACCTTGAAAACTCTGTAAAAAGAATAATGGATATCATTGATAATTAGATGAAATACACTATCATACAAAAAGATTTTTATCGTGCCTGTGGGCAGTGGCTTTCTCATTTTCAAATGCTAAAAAAATGCCTCAGTCCCAATCTGCACTACATCTATTGGTTTCGTAATGCACAGAAATACCCGAAATCTTCTTTAATAGGGAAAATTTATCGGTTTATCCTAAGGCATTATCAGATAAAATACGGTTTCCAAATTTATCCAGAAACGGAAATCGGCGAAGGCTTTTATTTAGGGCATTGGGGAGCATTGGTTATCAATCCCAAAACCATCATTGGCAAAAATTGTAACATCGCACAGGGCGTAACCATCGGGCAGACCAACAGAGGAAAATCCATAGGCGTCCCTAAAATAGGCAACGAAGTCTGGATAGGCGCCAATGCCGTGATAGTCGGCGGAATTACCATCGGGAACAATGTCCTCATCGCACCAAATGCGTATGTGAATATGGATGTTCCTTCTAATTCTGTAGTTGTGGGAAATCCTGCCCAAATCATCCCTAACGAAAATGCTACAGAAGGATACATTAACAATAAAATTTGATTTTTAAATGGCACTTTCTTATAAAGTTATTTTTGAAAATAATAAAAAATGGGTGGAAGAAAAACTCGGTGAAGATGCTGATTTTTTCAAAAATCTAGCCAAAGAACAGAACCCAGAATACCTATACATAGGCTGCTCAGACAGCCGAGTAACTACAGAAGAACTCATGGGTCTAAAACCTGGTGAGGTTTTCGTACATAGAAATATTGCTAATCTGGTAAATACATTGGATCTGAATGCAATATCCGCTATACAATACGCCGTAGAACACCTAAAAGTAAAACACATCATTGTCTGTGGACATTATGATTGTGGAGGAATAAAAGCGGCGATGAGTCCAGAAGATTTGGGACTACTGAATCCTTGGCTCAGAAATATCCGAGATATTTACAGACTTCACCGCATAGAACTAGATGCCATAGCCGATGAAAAGGAACGAAACAACAGATTGGTAGAACTAAATGTGCAGGAACAGTGCATCAATGTCATCAAGCTTGCCTGCGTGCAGGAGCGATATATCGTAGATGAATACCCTATCGTTCACGGATGGGTTTTTGATATTTCCACAGGGAAACTAAAAGACCTAAATTTAGATTTTAAAAACATCTTGAAAGATATTCAAGAAATCTACAATCTCACTGATTCTGAATGGGTAATGAGCCGAAAGCACAATAAAAATATCAAAAACGCATAAAACAAAAATGCTGCAAAATTTTGCAGCATTTTTTATATTTTAAAATGGATGTCTTTTTCCTTTTCTCAGTACAGAATCTTCAGAATCTCCTGATTTAGAGTGATTTTCTAATCCATTGAGGCTGATTTTCATTCCTGAAACATCCTCTTGAATTTTTTTCCATTTTTGGATGGTAGCAAGAGAAGTATGGTCTAATAATTCCAATTCTCCGAGATTAAATCTCACTTCCTTGTATTTATTTAATGAATCTAAAAACTCTCCTAGTTTCATATTATTACTAAACAGAAGGCTTCCTTTCGCTTCTACTTCCGCTATTTCAGGGTCATTATTTACTGTATTCATATTCAAATGAAGGAAATCCTGAACCTTGGCACCATTCATCATATTGATAATGATTTTTAGTACAATCCCAAAAGCCACACCTGCCAAAAGGTCTGTCAAAAGCGTAACTATCACTGTAGAAACAAAGATAACAAACTGCCCTTTTCCAATGTGGAAAATGTGTATAAATTCTCTTGGGTGAGCCAGATTAAACCCTACAAAAACCAGCATAGCAGAAAGTGCCGTGTTTGGTATCATCTCAATAAGCGGAACTGCGAATATCACCGCCAAAAGCATAAACAATCCATGGAAAAAATTCGCCCATCTTGTCACTGCTCCATTAGAAACATTGGCAGAACTTCTCGCCACCTCTGATATCATCGGCTGTCCGCCTACCAGTCCAGAAAGCACATTTCCGAAACCTACCGCAGAAAGGTCTTTATTAAAGTCTGATTTTCTTCTGTATGGGTCTACTAAATCTATCGCTTTGGCTGTCAAAAGAGATTCGATAGAACCAATTAGCAAAAACAAAATAACATACTGCACAAAAACACCTGTTTGAGTCCACATTCCAGAAAAATCTGCAACGAAAACTCCATCTTTGAAAGTGTCAAAAATACTACCGATTTCCACCTTTTCGTTGGCACTCATTTCAAAATAAATTCCCATCGGAATTGCTACTAAAAGCACTACGAGCGGAGCTGGAATTTTCTTCACTATTGGGTTTTTAATCATTCCCATTCCAAAAAGAATCGCCAAACAAGTCAGCCCCAAAATCGTATTTTCTCTATCAGCGTTCATTATGCTGTTTGGCAAATGTTTTAGCAAATCTATCACGCCCATTCCTGCCAAATCATCAGGTTTAATCCCCAAAAGCAAGTGTAACTGCTTAGACATGATGATAATTCCTATCGCTGCCAGCATTCCATGCACCGCCGCAGAAGGGAACAAGTCTGCATATTTACCCAGTTTCAGTAGCCCCATCACAATCTGGATAACACCAGCCACCGTAATAGTCGCCACTGCCATTTTCCAGCCAGTTTCTCCACCGCCAAACGCCGCCACTGCTCCTGCACCTATGGAAATAAGTCCCGCCGCAGGCCCTTTGACAGATAGTCTAGAACCAGCAAAAAAACTAACCACTATTCCGCCAATAATCGCAGAAACAACCCCAAAAATCGGAGGAAAGTCTGCCGCTTTGGCAACTCCCATACTCAATGGTAATGCTAACAAAAATACCAAAAACCCAGCAAGTGCGTCTTTGGTAAAATTCTCTTTAAGACCTGCCAAACCATCAGCAGGAATCTTGTTTGAACTCATCGTAAAAATCTATTTATAAAATTATATACCGTAAAAAAATATTTGCAAATGAAACGCAACGATACAAATTTATATAATTTTGATTTTTCAACAAATTTTTTCTTAATTTTTATTTAAAAATCTTTCAAAAAACAATCTTTGCGAAGGAAAAGCAATATCTTCCAGCTGGATGTTTTCTTTCTTAACCCAAACAGTTTCAGCTATTTCCGATTTTTCTAAATTGACAGAAAATTTTTCTTCCACACGATATTCAAAAAACAAATCCAGCGTATTATAGTCTATTCCTTTGTAATGATAGATATTCGGCAGACTCATCAAAAACCTAAGTTTTCCTGTGTCTATTTCTATATCCAGCTCCTCTTTCAGTTCCCGAAAACAGGTAAATTCTGCACTTTCATGAGGGTCTGTGAAACCTCCCGCCAAATCTAGTTTTCCTTTAGCTGGGTCTTGATTTCTCTTGGTCAGTAAAATTTCATCTCCACAGATGACAACCACAGCTACCGCCGCTGCACAATTATGATACAAAACGAAATCACACTCTGGGCAGTTCCATGTTTTTCCTTGTTCCCAGCAGAGTGATTTTTTTCCACATTTTGGGCAAAAATTTAATTCATTCATTTTTCTATTGATTTCTTGGGTGATATTTTAAAATCGTTTCGTGAAGTTCTTCCGTATTCAGATGGGTATAAATCTCCGTGGTGGTAATGCTGGAATGCCCAAGCATCTCCTGTATAAACCGTAAATCCGCTCCATTCTGAAGAAGATGAGTCGCAAAAGAGTGGCGAAAAGTGTGTGGCGAAATATTTTTCTGAATGCCTACTTTTCTCACTATTTCCTTTATGATAAGGAAAACCATCTGCCGAGAAATCTGCGCTCCTCTGCTGTTTAAGAATAAAATATCGGAATGTTTGGGATTTATTTTTTGTTTGCTTCGGATGTTATTGATGTAGTTTTTAATGAAATCTGCTGTATAATCAGCCAACGGAACAAAGCGAACCTTGTCGCCTTTCCCTTGTATTTTGAGGTAATTTTCTTTAAAATTAATATTTGAAATCTGAAGCTCCGTAAGCTCCGAAACGCGCAGCCCACAGCCATACAAAACCTCTATCATACAGCGGTTTCTCTTTGCTAAATCGGTTTTTTCTTCCGTTGCAGAAATTAGTTTTTCTATTTCTTCCAAAGACAATGTATCGGGCAGATAAAGCCCTAATTTAGGCGTTTCTAAAAGAGCGGAAGGATTATCCTCGCGAAGTTCATCTTCCAGCAAAAAACTGAAAAATCCTTTAATGGAAGAAATCCACCTTGCCTGTGTCCTTTCGCTGTAATTGATTTTTGATACTTGATAAAGAAACTCCTGCAAATGCTCATAAGAAATAGTAATGGGCATAATGTTCATCAGGTTCTGCTCCGCAAAATTTTGTAATTTTTGCAGGTCCGAAACATATGCTTCAATGGTGTTTTCTGAAGCATTTTTCTCAAACCTCAGATAATTAGCATAGTTTTCAATAGCTTCATTCCAAGTCATTCTCTAATTCTTCCTTAGATATTTTTAGTATTTCAACACCCGCATCTTTCAGGAACGAAAGTCCTTCATTATCAGAATAATCCTGTATATACACCACTCTTTTTATCCCAGACTGGAAAATCAGTTTGCTGCACTCTTTACATGGCGAAAGAGTAAGATACAATGTTGCTCCTTCGCAGGACTGTGTGCTTCGGGATATTTTCAGAATGGCATTTGCCTCTGCATGGAGAACATACCATTTGGTTTGATTATTCTCATCTTCGCAGCAGTTTTCAAAACCAGAAGGCGTGCCGTTATACCCATCAGAGATGATGGTTCTGTCCTTCACGATGAGCGCCCCTACCCGCTTTCTTTTGCAATAGGAAAGTTTCGCCCATTCCAGAGCCATTTTTAGGTAGGCAACATCATATTTATTGTACATATTTTTAGTCTTAATTCTGGTTAATCCGTTTTCTTTTTACTTTTTAAATAAGCATCCCAGCCCTGCGCTGTAAGTTCGGCAAGTTCATTAGACCCTCTGAGAACCAAATAATTCCCCTGCTCTTCCTCCACAGCATGCCCGATGATGGTAAAATCTGGATTGTTTTTAATTTTATCAAAATCACTTTGAGATATAGTAAACAGCAGTTCATAGTCCTCTCCCCCATTCAGTGCTGTCATCATAGGATTGAGATTAAACTCATCTGCTGTGCTTATGGTAAGCTCATCCATCGGTATTTTTTCCTCATAAATCCTAAAACCAACCTTTGACCTATCAGAAAGATGCAGAACTTCTGATGCCAGCCCGTCGGAAATGTCTATCATAGAGGTAGGTTTCACGCCCAGCTCTTCTAAAATTCCTTTAATATCTGCTCGCGCCTCTGGTTTTAGCTGGCGTTCCAAAATATAGTCATACCCTTCCATCTCTGGCTGCATATTAGGATTTTTGAGATAAACAGAATGCTCCCTCTCCAAAATCTGCAAGCCCATATACGCTCCTCCTAAATCACCAGTAACTACCAGTAAATCATTTGGTTTCGCTCCATTTCGGCTGATAATTTTTTCAGAACTTTCCAGTCCTACCGCAGTGACATTGATTACCAGCCCTGTCTGTGAACTGGTAGTATCGCCACCTACTAAATCTACCTTGTATCGTCGGCATGCCAGCTGAACTCCTGCATAAATTTCCTCCAAAGCCTCCACAGGAAAGCGATTAGAAACGGCTACCGAAATCATAATCTGAGTAGGAACAGCATTCATAGCGACAATATCACTGATTCCCGCCACTACCGCCTTATAACCTAGATGTTTCAGAGGAACATATCCTAAATTAAAATCCACTCCTTCCGTAAACATATCGGTGCTGACAAGAACTTTTTTCCCTTCAGCATTGATAACGGCTGCATCATCTCCCACACCCAATTCTGTAGAAGTATTTTCAATAGGAAAAAACTGCGTCAGATGTTTTATAAGCCCAAATTCGCCTAATGCAGAAATAGGAGTAAGTTCTTGATTTTTATTTTCAAACATAATTTTTGGTAATTTTAGCCACAAAGGTAGTAAATCTCAACATCAAAAAAAGACAAAATCCAGAAATGAACCCTTTATTTAATCTTGATTGTTTCAGTTTTTCTAATTCTCTGATTGTTTCTTTTTCAGAAAAAGACCCTTCTCACTTTTTCCATCAAAACTAACAAAAATTTTATATTTTGAAAGTTTTTGTTAATTTTAAACCCATTAAAAATCATATCTCATGAATTTAAAGTATACAGCATTAGCTATCGCCGCTCCTCTGTTGATGAACGCACAGGAAGTGATGACACCAGAAACCCTCTGGAAGCTAAGGAAAATAAGCGTTCAAGGAGCTTCTCCAGACCATTCATTGGTTGTTTACAGAACCAGCCAGACTGATTTGAAGACAGAAAAAAATGTTCATAAAACCTATTTGCTAAACACATCTTCCTCTCAAAGTGTTCCATTTGATTTAGGGAAAAAATCTTTTATCCAATGGGATAAAAACGGAATTTATGCCCTTGAAGATGGTAAAATCTACCGTTCCAATGACAATGGGAAATCTTGGAAAGAGTTCTATACCATTGGGAAAGATGCCCAAAATATTAAGGTTTCTCCCGATGGACAAAAAGTGGCTTTTAGTAGAGAAGTTCAGTTAGAAAAAATCTACAGCAAAGATAAATACAGCGATGTTCCTAACTCCTCTGCACAAGTCTACACAGACCTAAACCACCGCCACTGGGACACTTGGTATGCAGGGAAATACAATCATATTTTCGTAGTTAGTGTTAAAGAAAATCCTAACACAGCCAAAGATTTACTAGAAGGAAAAGCCTATGACTCTCCTCAAAAGCCTTTCGGTGGAGGGGAAGATTTCATTTGGTCACCTGATGCTAAACACATCATCTATGTTACTAAGGCAAAAACTGGAAAAGAGTATGCTGTCAGCACCAATACAGACATATTCCTATACGAGCTGGAAACAGGAAAAACCAGCAATCTTACAGAAGGAATGATGGGATACGATATGAACCCTAAATTCAGCCCAAATGGGAAATATCTTCTTTGGCAAAGTATGGCAAGAGATGGCTATGAAGCCGATAAAAACGATATCTATGTGATGGATTGGGGAAATAGAAGTAAAACCAATCTTACTAAAAACTGGGATGACAGCGTAACGGGAGATGTCTTCTGGGCTAATGACTCTCAGAATATCTATTTCACGGCTGCTTTCAGAGGAACTAAGCAGTTATTTACTGTTAATCAAAACAAAACCGTAAAACAAGTTACAAAAGGAAATTTTGATGTAAATGCTGTTTTTGCACAAAATAAAAATTCACTTTTAGTGAATAGAAATGATGCTTTCCACAGCCCAGAACTCTATTCTGTAGATTTAAAAAATGGAAAAATGAAGCAGGTAACTGATGTCAATGCTGATTTTTACCAAAAACTAAAATTAGGTCATTCTGAACTGAAAATGGTAAAAACTACCGATGGCAAGGAAATGGGCGTATGGTTCCACTACCCATCAAATTTTGACCCAAACAAAAAATATCCTGCACTTCTATACTGCCAAGGAGGCCCGCAGTCTGCTCTTACGCCATATTTCAGCCTAAGATGGAATTTTTCACTAATGACTGCTAATGACTATATCGTAATCGCTCCTAACCGTAGGGGTATGCCAGGATGGGGAACAAAATGGAATGAACAAATCAGCCAAGACTGGGGAGGACAATCTATCCAAGACTACCTATCCGCAGCAGACTTCGCGAAAGAACTTCCATATATAGACAAGGACAGAATGGGTGCTGTGGGAGCTAGCTACGGAGGTTATTCTGTACTGATGCTGGCTGGAGTCCACCAAAACAGATTCAAAACTTTCATTTCTCACAATGGGCTTTTTGATACTAAATCTTGGTATGGTACTACCGAAGAGCTTTGGTTTGCAAATTGGGATATGGGAGGCTCTCCTTGGGACAATCCTTCTTCAAAATCCTACACTAAATTCAATCCGAGCAGCTATGTGAACAACTGGAATACGCCAATAATGATTATTCAAGGAAATATGGATTTCAGAGTTCCCTATGAGCAGGGACAACAAGCATTCCAAGTAGCTAGGCTTAAGAACATCAAATCCAAATTTTTATACTTCCCAGATGAAAACCACTGGGTACTCAAACCTCAGAATGCCTTAGTATGGCAGCGAGAGTTCTTTAGTTGGTTAAAGGAGACTTTATAAAGTCTCCTTTCTTTTTTTATCATCAAAATTAAAATAGTCCTTACCTATAATGATAAGGACTATTTTTTATAGTTAGTTGTAAAAAACTTATTCTCCTGCTTTTTCAGCTGATTCCTCTGCTTTTACTTCAATTGCTTCAGAAGTTTCTTTTTTAGAAGAAGATCTTCTGCTTCTTCTTGTAGTTTTCTTAGCATCTGATTTTGCACTGTATAGTTCATTGAAATCAACTAACTCTATCATAGCAGTATCAGCACCATCTCCAAGTCTAAATCCTGTTTTGATGATTCTGCAATATCCTCCATTTCTTTCAGCGATTTTTGGAGCAATTGTTCTGAATAATTCAGTAACTGCTTCTTTATTCTGAAGGTAAGAGAATACTGTTCTTCTATTGTGCGTAGTATCTTCTTTTGCTTTAGTCAAAAGAGGTTCTATATACACTCTAAGAGCTTTAGCTTTAGCTACAGTAGTGTTTATTCTTTTATGTTCTATAAGAGAACATGCCATATTGGAAAGTAATGCTTTTCTATGAGAGGCAGTTCTTCCTAAATGATTAAATTTCTTTCCGTGTCTCATGATATAAAATTATTTATCAGCGTCTAATTTATATTTGCTAACATCAAATCCAAAGTTCAAACCTTTAGAATGAACTAATTCTTCTAGTTCTGTTAGCGATTTTTTACCAAAATTTCTAAATTTCATCAAATCAGACTTACTGAATGAAACCAATTCTCCAAGAGTTTCTACTTCTGCTGCTTTCAAGCAATTGATTGCTCTTACAGACAGATCCATATCTACCAACTTGGATTTCAATAATTGTCTTATATGAAGTGTTTCTTCATCGTATTGGATAGATGCTTTTACAGCTTCTGTCTCTAGTGTAATTCTTTCATCAGAGAATAACATAAAGTGATAAATCAATATCTTGGAAGCTTCTGTCAAAGCATTTTGAGGAGAGATAGAACCGTCTGTCTCTATGTCCAAAACTAGTTTTTCGTAGTCTGTTTTCTGCTCCACACGATAGTTTTCAACACTATACTGAACCTTCTTAATAGGTGTATAAATAGAGTCAATAGCGATAGTCCCAATAGGAGCATTATTTAATTTATTTTGCTCAGAAGGAACATATCCTCTACCTTTATCTATATTAAATTTAATATCAAACGACACATTTTTTGCCATATTACAGATAACCAAATCTGGATTTAACACCTCAAATCCTTTGATGAATTTAGAGAAATCTCCAGCAGTTACTGTTGTTTGATTAGAAACTTTAACACTTACTTGTTCAGCAGGAGCATTTTCTGTTGTAGCCTTTAATCTTAACTGTTTAAGGTTAAGGATTATTTCAGTTACATCCTCAATTACTCCTGGAATTGTTGAAAACTCATGCTCTACTCCTTCTATCTTAATAGATGTAATAGCATATCCTTCGAGAGAAGATAACAAGACTCTCCTCAAAGCATTACCGATAGTTGTTCCAAATCCAGGTTCTAGCGGTCTGAATTCAAACTGACCTCTAGTTTCTGTAGAGTTTAGAAGTATTACTTTATCGGGTTTTATGAATTGTAAAATTGCCATATAAAATTGGGTTGAGCAAGAATTTGATTAAAAAATTATTTAGAATATAACTCAACGATTAACTGTTCCTTGATATCTTCAGGAATCTGTAATCTTTCAGGAGTAGAAATAAATACTCCTTCTCTCTTTTCGTCGTTATATTGTAACCACTCATAGTTTGATTTAGATGCTAATGCATCTGCTACAACTTCAAGTGATTTAGACTTAGCTCTTACTGCAACAACATCTCCTGCTTTTAGAGAATATGATGGAATATTTACCAATTCTCCATTTACAGTGATATGTCTGTGTGAAACCAATTGTCTTGCAGCTGCTCTAGTCTTAGCAAAACCTAATCTATATACAACATTATCCAATCTAGATTCACAAAGTTGTAACAAAACTTCACCTGTTACACCTTTACTTCTATGAGCCTTATCAAACATATTCGCAAATTGTTTTTCTAAGATTCCATAGATATATTTAACTTTTTGTTTTTCAGCTAACTGAACTGCGTATTCAGATTTTTTAGCTCCTCTTCTTTTATTTGGTCCGTGTTGACCTGGAGGTTGATTTCTTCTTTTTTCAAAACTTTTATCATCTCCATAAATTGCTACACCAAATTTTCTAGCAATTTTTGTTTTAGGTCCAATATATCTTGCCATATGATTTTAGATTTGACATCTGATACTACATTCTTATAAATTTAAAAATGAAATACCAAATTTTTATTATTATACTCTTCTTCTTTTTGGTGGTCTACATCCGTTGTGTGGAATAGGTGTAACATCTACTATTTCACTCACTTCTATTCCTGAATTATGAATAGATCTGATTGCAGATTCTCTACCTGCACCAGGTCCTTTCACAAACACTTTTACTCTTCTCAAACCAGCTTCATAAGCTACCTGAGAACAATTTTCTGCTGCCACTTGTGCTGCAAACGGAGTGTTTTTCTTAGAGCCTCTAAAACCCATTTTACCTGCAGAAGCCCAAGATATCACTTCTCCATTTTTATTGGTCAAAGAGATAATAATATTATTGAAAGAAGCTTGAATATGCGCTTCCCCAATCGCCTCTACTTTTACTTTTCTTTTTTTAACTACTTTTGCTTGTTTTGCCATAATTCCTAACGATTATTTACTTGCTTTTTTCTTGTTAGCAACAGTTTTTCTCTTTCCTTTACGAGTTCTAGAGTTATTTTTCGTTCTTTGGCCTCTTAAAGGTAATCCCAGTCTATGACGAATCCCTCTTTGGCATCCAATATCCATCAATCTCTTGATATTTAATTGAACTTCAGATCTCAGTTCTCCTTCTACTTTTACATTTTCAGAGATATAATTTCTGATAGCAGCCAATTCGTCGTCATTCCATTCGTTGACTTTCTTATCTTCGCTGATTCCAGCGTTTTTCAAAATCTCAGACGCAGTACTTCTACCTATTCCATAAATATAAGTAAGTCCTATTACGCCTCTTTTGTTTTTTGGTAAATCTATACCTGCAATTCTCGCCATAATTTAATTGTATGCTATTTTAATTAGCCTTGTCTTTGTTTAAATTTAGGGTTCTTTTTGTTAATAATGTACAATCTGCCTTTTCTTCTTACGATTTTGCAGTCTGCACTTCTTTTCTTAATTGATGCTCTAACTTTCATCTTATATTCTTAATTTTATTCTAACTAATATACTTCTAGTATCTAAAAGTAATTCTTCCCTTAGTCAAGTCATATGGAGAAAGTTCTAGTTTCACCTTATCACCTGGCAAGAGCTTTATATAGTGCATTCTCATCTTTCCAGAGATATGTGCTATGAGAACATGCCCATTCTCTAGTTCGACACGGAACATGGCATTTGACAACGCCTCCACTATTACTCCATCCTGTTCTATATGCTTTTGCTTTGCCATATATTGTTACCTTTTTATTGTTCTTGATAATTTTGACTGCATCAATCCATCATAGTGATGATTTAAAAGATAAGTGTTTACTTGTTGTACAGTATCCAATATTACACTCACCATAATCAACAATGATGTTCCACCAAAAAATAGTGAAAATCTGTCTGTTTGTACAAAAGTACCATGAACTATTGCTGGAAGGACTGCAAAGATAGCTAAAAAAATCGAACCTGGCAAAGTTATTTTTGATAAAATATCATCTATATAATCTGCTGTTTCTTTCCCTGGCTTAATTTTAGGGATTAATCCTCCATTTCTTTTCAGTTCCTCAGCCATTTGATGGGTAGGAATAGAGATAGCTGTATAGAAGAAAGAAAATATTATAATCAACAAAGCAAATAAAACATTATACTGCCAGCTAAAAACATTTTTAAAGCCAGCTAAAAATGTATTTGTCTCATCTACTTTAGTCAATAACCCAGGAATGAACATGATTGCCTGCGCAAAAATGATAGGCATCACTCCAGCTGCATTTACTTTCAAAGGAATCCATTGTCTAGCTCCCTCTGTCAAAGCACTGTTGTGCCCTCCTCTAGCATGGGCTCTGCTCACATATTGTACTGGTATCTTTCTTACAGCAACTGATAACAATATCGCTAAAACAATAACTAATAGCCAGAATAAAACTTCTACTAAAATAATGATAGAACCTAATCCTCCTTTGCTAGTCTGCTGAGTAACTTCATCTACAAAAGCCATAGGAAGATCTGCTAGTATCCCCACCATTATCAATATAGATATACCATTACCAATACCTCTATCAGTTATCTTCTCACCCAGCCACATAGAAAACAAGGATCCCGTTACAAGGATTACTATACTAGGTAACCAAAACATCACAGATTCAGGTTCTACATAATAAGCAGTTCTAAACTGTGCATATGGTAGAAACTCATTTGTTATAGTACCTAGATAAAACGGAGCCTGAACTAGACATACTCCTATTGTAAGCCATCTTGTTATTTGGTTTAGAGTATTTCTTCCACTTTCTCCATCTTTTTGTAGTTTTTGAAAATATGGAACTAGCATTCCCATTAACTGAACTATAATAGATGCAGAGATATACGGCATAATACCTAAAGCCAATATAGAAGCCCTACCAAAAGCACCTCCTGTAAAAGATGATAACAAACTCAAAAAACCTGTTCCTTGCTTGCTGCCTCCTTGATTTTGGTAATGTTGCAAAAGATTCCCTACCTCGTCCAAGTTAATGGCAGGCAGGGAAATATATGATGCGAATCTATACACGAATACAAGAGAAATAGTAAATAATATTTTTTCTCTTAATTCATCAAGACTCCAAATGTTTTTGAGTGTTTGTATAAATCCTTTCTTCATTATTCTTTTTATAGAGTGATTGCTTTACCTCCTACTTTGTTTATTGCTTCCTCAGCAGATTTAGTGAATTTATTTGCAGAGATAGAAACTCCTGATTTTAGCTCCCCTCTACCCATAATTTTTACTAATTCATTTTTAGAAGACAATCCGTTTTCAACTAAAACTTCTTTAGTAATTTCAGTTAAATTTTTAGCATCAATTAATGATTGAATAGTATCCAAGTTTATTGCTCTATACTCTTTTCTATTCACATTATTGAAACCAAACTTTGGAAGTCTTCTTTGTAAAGGCATTTGTCCTCCTTCAAAACCTATTTTGGTAGAGTTACCAGATCTTGATTTAGCACCTTTATGACCTCTTGTGGAAGTTCCTCCTTTACCACTACCTTGTCCTCTACCTAATCTTTTAGAGTTGTGAGTAGCTCCTGATGCTGGTTTAATATTACTTAAATTCATAATTGTCTTAAATTTAAAATTCAAATCAAAAGATTTAATGCCAATCCCTCAGCATTAAACCTTTTAAGATTATTCTTATTTTTGAACTTCTACTAAATGTTTTACTGCTGCTACCATTCCTAAAATTGATGGTGTAGCTTCGTGCTCTACTACTTGGTTCAATTTTCTAAGACCTAATGCCTCAAGTGTTAATTTTTGAGTTTTAGTTCTACCAATAGCACTTCTTACTTGTTTTACTTTAATTGTTGCCATTTTTCTTTAAAAATTAACCGTTGAACACTTTATTTAGAGAAATCCCTCTCATTCTTGCGATTTCCTCTGGTCTTCTGATATCTAACAACGCCTTGAATGTAGCTTTTACCACATTGTGAGGGTTAGAAGAACCTTTAGACTTTGACAATACATCATGCACTCCCGCAGATTCTAGAACGGCTCTCACCGCTCCCCCAGCGATAAGCCCTGTACCATGAGATGCAGGTCTTAGGAAGATATCAGCTCCTCCGTATCTTGCAGATGTTTGATGAGGAATTGTATGATTGATTACAGGTACTCTCACTAAGTTTTTCTTAGCTTCTTCTACTGCTTTAGAAATTGCAGATGCAACTTCTTTAGATTTACCAAGACCATGACCAATCACTCCATCTTCATTTCCTACTACAACGATAGCAGAAAATCCGAAAGCACGACCTCCTTTGGTTACCTTGGTTACTCTGTTCACAGCAACTAGACGATCTACTAATTCTAATCCTCCAGGTTTTACTCTTTCTATATTATCTATTCCTAACATATTTCGATACTTTTAAAATTAGAATTGAAGACCTCCTTCTCTAGCACCATCAGCAAGAGCTTTTATTCTTCCGTGATATACGAAACCATTTCTATCAAAAACTACTTTTTCATAGCCTGCTGCTTTTGCTTTTTCAGCAATTCTTTTACCTACAGCTGCTGCTACTTCAGTTTTTGTTCCTTTAGCGTTTACTTCTTTCTCTCTAGAAGAAGCGAATACTAAAGTTTTACCTTCTTTGTCATCGATCAACTGAGCATAAATTTCTTTATTACTCTTATATACAGATAATCTTGGTGATGCCTGAGTACCGGAGATTTTCCCTCTTACTCTTCTCTTTATTCTGTTTCTTTTTTCTACTTTTGTTAATGCCATTTCCTTAAATTTTAAGCAGATTTACCAGCTTTTCTTCTAACATTTTCTCCTACAAATCTCACACCTTTTCCTTTGTAAGGTTCAGGTTTTCTAAATGATCTGATTTTTGCAACCACCATTCCCAATAATTGTTTATCATGAGATGATAAAGTGATGATTGGGTTCTTACCTTTTTCAGTCTCAGTATTTAATGTGATTTCCTTAGGAAGCTCCATTATAATACCATGAGAGAAACCTAGAGCCAACTCCAGTTTTTGTCCTGAGTGAGATGCTCTATAACCTACACCTACTAATTCTAACTGTTTTGTAAACCCTTCTGAAACACCAACTACCATGTTGTTGATTAGTGCTCTATAAAGACCATGAAGAGATCTATGTTCTTTAGAATCAGATGGTCTGTTTACTGTTAGTTCAGCACCTTCTTGTGCTATCGTAATCCCTTTAGTGATTTCTTGAGAAAGCTCACCTTTTGGTCCTTTCACAGTTACTACATTATTAGAAAATGATACTGTAACTCCTGCTGGGATTGTTATAATTGATTTACCAATTCTTGACATTATTCCTATTTATAAATTAATATACATAGCAGATTACTTCACCTCCTACTTTCTCTTGTCTTGCTTTTTTATCAGTCATTACTCCTTTAGAAGTAGAGATGATAGCTATCCCCAAACCGTTCAATACTCTTGGAAGTTCATCTGAACCAGCGTATTTTCTCAAACCAGGTCTAGAAGCTCTCTGAATAGACTTGATAGCTGGTTTGTTAGTTTGCTTGTCATACTTCAAAGCGATTTTGATAGTCCCTTGAACAGCATTATCTTCAAACTTGTAGTTCAAGATGTACCCTTGATCAAATAGGATTTTCGTAATCTCCTTTTTAATTTTCGATGCAGGAATTTCCACCACTTTGTGGCCTGCGCTTTGTGCGTTCCTTACTCTAGTTAGGAAATCTGAAATTGGATCTGTTACCATTTTTCTTTTTTTTAATTATTGGTTAATGATAATTAGTTTTGCAATTTTTACAACTTAATTATCTCGATTTGTTAAAAATTGTTACCAACTTGCTTTCTTAACACCAGGGATAAGTCCTTGGTTTGCCATTTCTCTGAAAGTAACTCTCGAAATTCCGAAGATTCTCATGTACCCTCTTGGTCTTCCTGTAAGTTTGCATCTGTTGTGCAATCTCACTGGAGAAGCATTTTTAGGCAATTTTTGTAGAGCTTCGTAATCTCCCGCTTCTTTCAAAGCTTTTCTTTTAGCGGCATATTTAGCAACTAGTGCTTCTCTTTTGCGCTCACGCGCTTTCATTGATTCCTTTGCCATGATTAGTTCTTTTTAAACGGTAATCCGAAATGAGTTAATAAAACTTTAGCTTCTTTATCTGTTTTAGCAGATGTCACAAAAGTAATATCCATACCTTGGATTTTTTTCACTTTATCAATCACGATCTCAGGGAAGATAATCTGCTCGGTAATACCCAAGTTGTAGTTCCCCCTTCCATCAAAACCATCAGCTTTGATTCCGCTGAAATCTCTGATTCTTGGTAGTGCAGAAGATGTAAGTCTATCTAAAAACTCATACATTCTGTCTGCTCTTAGTGTTACTTTCGCTCCAATTGGAACACCTCTTCTCAATTTGAATGATGCTTCATCTTTTTTAGAGATTGTTCCTACTGCTTTTTGTCCAGTAATTGCTGTAAGCTCTTCTACCGCATAATCTACAATCTTCTTATCTTGCACTGCATCTCCCAAACCTTGAGAAAGTACGATTTTCTCTAATCTTGGTACTTGCATTACAGACTTATACCCAAATTCTTCCATCATTGCTGGAACAATTTTTTCTTTATATAATTTTTTGGGTCTAGCTATGTATTCCATCTTTTAGTCTTTTATAAAATTTCACCAGATTTTTTTGCAAATCTTACTTTTTTATCTCCTTCCATTTTGTATCCAACTTTTGTAGCTTTTCCTGTTTTAGGATCTACTAATGCTAAGTTAGAAATATGGATTGAAGCTTCCTTTTCTACAATTCCTCCTTGTGGATTAGACGCAGATGGCTTTACATGCTTCTTTACGATATTAAGACCTGCAACTACAGCTCTATTTTTATCTTTAATTACAGCAATAACTTCACCCGTTTTACCTTTAATGTTTTTATTACCTGTTGTAACAATTACATTATCTCCTTTTTTGATTTTTAACTTTGTCATCTTTCTAGAATTTATAAAACTTCAGGGGCTAATGAAATTACTTTCATATATTCTTTATCTCTCAATTCTCTAGCAACAGGTCCGAAAACACGAGTTCCTCTCATTTCTCCCGCTGCATTGAGCAAAACACAAGCATTGTCATCGAAACTGATGTATGAACCATCTTTTCTGCGAACAGCTTTTTTAGTTCTTACTACAACAGCCTTAGACACTTGTCCTTTCTTTGCATTTCCTGATGGAGTAGCGTCTTTAATAGTAACTACGATTTTATCACCAACAGAAGCATATCTTCTTCTAGTACCACCTAGAACTCTGATTACTAGCACTTCTTTAGCACCAGTGTTATCAGCAACTTTTAATCTTGATTCAGTTTGTAACATTACTTAGCTCTTTCTATAATTCTTACTAATCTCCATCTCTTATTTTTACTCAAAGGTCTAGTTTCTTGGATTAGAACTGTATCACCTTCGTTACATTCGTTGTTCTCATCATGTGCAGTATATTTTTTCGTTTTTAATACGAATTTACCGTACATAGGATGTTTCATTCTCATAGTTTCACTAACAACAATGGTTTTTTCCATTTTATTGCTCGAAACTATTCCTATTCTTTCTTTTCTTAAATTTCTTTCCATGCTTAAAATGAAAATTATTGTTTGTTAGTTAACTCGGTTTCAAGTCTTGCGATTGTTCTTCTTAAATCTCTGATTTGAATAGGATTTTCTACTGGGCTAATTTTGTGAGCCAATCTTGTTTTGCTGTAAGTAGCTCTCAACTCTACTAATTTCGCCTTGATATCCTCTACGCTTAAGTTCTTAATTTCAGCTTGTTTCATAATTTCGAGATTTATTGTGGTTGAACAAAATCATTAGCTACTATGAACTTCGTAACTACTGGAAGTTTTTGTGCAGCAAGTCTTAACGCCTCTTTTGCTACTTCGTAAGGTACTCCTCCGATTTCAAACATTACTCTTCCTGGTTTTACTACAGCTACCCAGTATTCTACAGCACCTTTACCTTTACCCATCCTTACTTCAGCTGGTTTTTTAGTAATTGGCTTATCTGGGAATATTTTAATCCATAGTTGCCCCTCTCTCTTCATATATCTTGTAGCAGCGATACGAGCCGCCTCAATCTGTCTTGCAGTGATCCAAGCACCTTCCATGGCTTTAATTCCGAATGTTCCGTAAGCTAACTGAGCTCCTCTGTTAGCATTACCTTTCATTTTCATTTTATGAACACGACGGAACTTGGTTCTTTTTGGTTGTAACATAATTTTAGAATTTTAGATCTTAGATTTTAAATTTTAGATTTTAAAAGGTAACGGCATTTAAAATTTTCAATTTCAAACCTAAAATTTCATTAATTATTTTCTTTCTCTTTTTTTACCTCCTCCTGATACAGGACCTTTCTTCTGTTGTTGCCCTACAAGTGGAGAAAGCTCTCTCTTACCATATACTTCTCCCTTCATAATCCACACTTTAACACCCAACCTACCATAAGTAGTGTGTGCTTCTGCGATATGATAATCTATATCTGCTCTGAATGTAGATAGAGGAATTCTTCCTTCTTTGAAAGATTCTGATCTTGCCATTTCAGCTCCGTTCAATCTTCCAGAAATCTGAACTTTTATCCCCTCTGCTCCCATTCTCATAGAACCAGCGATAGCCATTTTAACAGCTCTTCTGTAAGAAATTCTGTTTTCAATTTGCTTAGCAATGCTATCCGCAACCAATACAGCATCTAATTCTGGTCTCTTAATTTCAAAGATGTTAATTTGAATATCCTTATCAGTGATTTTCTTTAACTCTTCTTTTAATTTATCAACCTCTTGACCACCTTTACCAATGATTAAACCTGGTCTTGCTGTAGTGATTGTAACAGTAACTAACTTTAATGTTCTTTCTATAAAGATTCTAGAGATTCCACCTTTAGATAATCTAGCCTCAAGGTATCTTCTGATCTTATAGTCTTCTGCGATTCTATCCCCATAATCATTTCCTCCAAACCAGTTAGAATCCCAACCTCTAATGATTCCTAATCTATTACCAATTGGATTTGTCTTCTGTCCCATACCTTGATTATTGATTTTCTGATTTATTACCTAAAATTAAAGTCACATGGTTAGATCTTTTTCTAATTCTGTAACCTCTACCTTGTGGTGCTGGTCTCAATCTTTTTAATTGTCTAGCACTATCCACATAAATCTCTTTTACAAAAAGATTTGCTCCTTCTACATCAGCGTTAGGGTTTTTTACCTGCCAGTTAGCAATTGCTGATAACAACAATTTTTCTAACTTATTAGAAGCCTCTTTTTTAGAGTATTTTAGGATATATAATGCTTTATCTACATTTTCTCCACGGATGATATCAGCAACTAATCTCATTTTTCTTGGAGAAGAAGGACAATCATTTAGACATGCTTTTACCACATCTCTATTTGCCGCTTTTCTAGCTAATGCACTGTTTTGTTTTCTTATTCCCATGACTATTATCTGCTACCTTTATTTTTATTACCCGCGTGACCTCTGAAAGATCTTGTCGGAGAAAATTCGCCTAACTTATGACCTACCATATTTTCAGTGATATATACAGGGATAAAAGATTTCCCATTGTGCACTGCTATAGTTTGTCCTACCATGTCTGGAGAAATCATAGATGCTCTAGACCATGTTTTAATTACTGTCTTTTTACCAGACTCTATATTTGCTTGAACCTTTTTCTCTAATGAATGGTGAATAAAAGGTCCTTTCTTAAGTGATCTTGCCATAATTATTTTCTTTTAGATACGATGTAACGGTTAGACACTTTGTTTTTCTTTCTAGTCTTGTAACCTTTAGCTGGTTTACCGTTTCTAGATCTTGGGTGACCACCAGATGATCTACCTTCACCACCACCCATTGGGTGATCTACTGGGTTCATAACTACCGCTCTAGTTCTTGGTCTTCTACCCAACCATCTGCTTCTACCTGCTTTACCAGAAACAGTAAGCTGATGATCTGAGTTTGATACTGAACCTATCATTGCCATACACTCTACCAAGATCATTCTTGATTCTCCTGAAGGCAATTTAACGATAGCGTATTTTCCATCTCTTGAAGTCAACTGTGCTGAAGAACCTGCACTTCTCGCAAGAATTGCTCCTTGTCCTGGTTTCATTTCTATACAAGAAATTACTGAACCCAAAGGAATGTTCTTCAATTTCATAGCGTTTCCTATTTCAGGAGCTACATTTTCCCCAGAAACTACTTTTTGCCCTACTTTGATACCAGCTGGAGCTACGATATATCTCTTTTCTCCATCTGCATATTCTAGTAATGCGATAAAAGCTGTTCTGTTTGGATCATACTCTACAGTTTTTACAGTAGCATCAACATTAAATTTGTTTCTTTTAAAGTCAATGATTCTGTACTTCTTTTTGTGTCCACCTCCGGTGTAACGCATGGTCATTTTACCTGTGTTGTTACGCCCACCTGATTTCTTAATACCAAAAGTCAAAGATTTCTCTGGCTTGTTGGTAGTAATTTCATCAAAATTGTTTACAATTCTGAATCTCTGTCCCGGGGTGATAGGTTTTAATTTTCTAACAGACATTACTATTATTTATAATTAATTATTAATTTGCAAAAACATCGATAACTTCACCTGCTTGAAGCTCTATAACTGCCTTCTTCAATTTGTTAGTTTTACCAACTTGAAGACCTTTTTTAGTGTATTTCATAGAAACTTTAGGAGCATAAATCATAGTCCTAACATTTGCTACCTTTACACCATAAGCTTCTTCTACAGCATTTTTAATTTGGATTTTATTCGCTTTAGTATCTACTAAAAAAGAATACTGTCCTCTCAAATCTGTAAGATAAGTCGCTTTTTCCGAAATGATTGGTTTAATAATGATTGACATGATTTATTTTCTTAAATTTTCTTGAAACTTCTCTACTGCACCTTCGAAGAATACTACCTCACCAGCGTTGATTAAATCATAAGAAGAAATTTCGTTATAATTCATCACTTTTGCTTTTGGTAAGTTTCTTGAAGATAAAAATACATTCTTGTTTGCTTCAGCAAGAATAAACAATGACTTCTTACCTTCCAAACCTAAAGCATTTACTACATTAACAAAATCTTTTGTCTTAGGAGCAGAGAAATTCAACTCTTCTAAAACTTTGATAGAATCTTCTCTCATTTTTTGAGAAAGAACAGATTTTTTTGCTAATCTTTTTAATGCTTTATTTAATTTAAATCTATAATCTCTTGGCTTAGGTCCGAAAACTCTACCTCCTCCTTTGAATACAGGCGACTTGATATCCCCGTATCTTGCAGAACCAGAACCTTTCTGTTTCTTCAATTTTTTAGTAGAAGCAGTGATTTCACTTCTTTCTTTAGACTTATGCGTACCTTGTCTTTGAGCCGCAAGATATTGTTTCACTTCTAAGTAAACCGCGTGCTGGTTAGGCTCGATACCAAAGATAGTATCGTCTAACTGTACTTTTCTTCCGGTTTCTTTTCCTGATGTATTTAATACTACTAATTCCATTTTCTGATAATTACATAAGAATTTTTAGCTCCCGGAACAGCACCTTTTACTATTAAAAGATTTTGTTCTTTATCTACTTTTAACACTTGAAGGTTTTGAACAGTAACCTGCTCACCTCCCATTCTACCAGCCATTCTCAAGCCTTTGAAAACTCTAGATGGATCTGAACCCGCACCGATAGAACCCGGAGCTCTCAATCTATTGTGCTGTCCATGAGTCTGCTGCATTACACCACCAAAACCATGTCTTTTAACAACACCTTGGAAACCTTTACCTTTTGAAGTTCCTGTAACATCCACATACTCTCCTTCTACGAAGATATCTACATTTACTTCATCTCCTAATTTCACATCCTCGAATCCATTGTGGAATTCTACGATTTTCGCCTTAGGAGCAGAACCAGCCTTTTTAAAATGACCAGCTAATGCCTTTCCGACATTCTTTTCACTCTTGTCATCGAAACCTAACTGAACAGCTGAATAACCATCAACTTCTTCGGTTCTGACCTGTAAAACCGAGCATGGACCAGCTTGGATAACTGTACAAGGAATGTTTTTTCCTTCTTCGTTAAACAAAGAGGTCATACCGATTTTTTTACCAATAATACCTGACATTGTATAATTAAAAATTTATTTAAATTATTTTCTTTACACTCATATTCAGTGGTTTATACAGATTTTATTTATGAATACACACAATCTCCCCACCAAACAAGTGTGCAAATTTAAGGTTTTTTTTTGAATCCACAAATTGTAAGTCGTTTTTTTTCTGTATTTTATTATTTTTTTCTAACTTTGAAATCTATGAAATTATTCTATCTTTTTATTTTAATTTTATTCATTAGTTGTTCTAGCCCGAAGGAGCATTCTTACTCTTTTTATTATTGGCGAACGGAGTGGAATTTGGACAAAAAAGAGCAAGAAAACCTGAAAAAATCTAAGTCACAAACCATATATACCAGATTTTTTGATATTGATAAAAAAGAAGGCAAATTTACTCCTGTTGGGAAAATTCATTTTTCGCAAAAAAGCGACCTTCCTCTCACACCTGTGATTTTCATAACGAATCGAACTTTTTTCGGAATCAAAAAAGAAGAAATCCATTCCCTTGCAAAAAACACTCTTTCTCTTATAGAAAATATAAAAAACGAAAACAAACTCCCTCTGACTTCCGAAATACAAATAGACTGCGACTGGACGGAGCAAACGAGGGAAGATTATTTCCTGTTTTTAGAAGAACTAAAAAATATTTCAAAACAAAAAATCACCTGCACCCTTCGGCTTCACCAAGTGAAAGACAAAGAAAAAACAGGATTTCCGCCCGTGGAAAAGGTTTACCTAATGTGCTATGCCACTTATTCGCCACTAGAAAACCAGCCGAAAAATTCGATTTTAGATGTTCCCACGCTCAAAAATTACCTGATGAACATTGAGGAATATCCCATAAAAATGGATATTGCTCTTCCTTTATACTCTTGGGGAATCGTGAGCAATCATGTCGGGAAAAAGAAAATCATCAATGCGCTGAAGATAAATGATTTATCCCGAAACAAAAACTTTAAGAAAATTTCTGAAACAGAATTTGAAGTATTGGAAGATGATTTTTATTTTGGCGTGTACCTCAGCAAAGGATTTAAAATCAAAATTGAGGAAATTTCCCAAAACCAATTAGACGAAGTAAAACATTTTTTGGATAAAAAATTAGACCATTATAATATTGTATACTATCATCTGGATAGTAAATTTGTAGACAAATATACTTTATAGAATTATGAAAAAACTTGTTATTTCGCTTTCACTTTTATTTGCTATCCATAAAGCGAACGCCTGCGCGGATGTTAATTTGGATTATGAATATTTCAACCTGTTCGCTCAGGAAATGATACACGCTCCTGAATACGAGCCTTTCCTATTGGCCTATGACACACCTTTTTATGAAAGCCAAAATAAATTCCGAAGCGAAAATATAGAATCTTGGCAAAAATATTTTGACAACAAGCTCTCCTATGATGAAACTTTGGCACTCGTGCAGACTATTAGTCTAAAACACCTTCAAAACTGGTCTCATGGGAAACTTACACATTCTATAAGTAAAAAACTCGGTGCTCAGTTTTTTAATAAATACAAACAAGGGCTGACCTACCTCATCAAAGCCAAAGAACTGGAACCTTATATGGCGATTAGTTTTGTTGCGGATGAAGATTCGTTTTATTTCGATGTTGATAAAAACAGGAAAAATGCCACTCAGCTCAACTATTCCAAAACCATGGAAAGCCTGCTGAATGCCTACCAAACATCTACCAATAAGGAAATAAAACTTCGGTACGCCTATCAAATCGTAAGGTTCAACCATTATACGAGAAACTACCAAAAGGCGGTTCATTATTTTGAAACTTTGGTTGTTCCCTTGAATTTAAAATCGCCTATTTATTATTATGCCTTACAGCAAATGGCAGGCGCACAGAATGGTTTGGGCAAAAAAGAAGCCGCAAACTGGAATTTCTTCAAAGTTTTCATTCACAACAGAGATTTGAAACAGAGCTCCTACACTTCCATGAAATTCTCTAATTCAGGCGATTTCGAAGGACTGCTCAGCAAGGCTAAAACTACTGAAGAAAAAAACATGGCGTATTTCCTTTTAGCTTACAACGGCTACAGCAATCCCGTTCCGCTGATGCAGAAAATGCTGAAAAACAATGCCGATTCTAAAATCCTAAAAGTTCTCGCTGCCAGAGCGATTAACGAGCTGGAGAGAAGCTACCTCATGGCTTATCCTTCCTGCAAGGACAAGGATAAATGCCAAGACAAACTTCTTCCTATAAGAACAGAAAGCTACTACACGGAATCTACCGATTTTTCCGAAGATTTACGAAAAATAATTACTGAAATAAAGGCAACCTCCAAAGATGTTTTTTGGGAACTCAGCGATGCCTATCTCCGTTTTCTGAATAAAGATTTCAAGGGAAGCAATTTGGTTTTAAATAAAATAAAAACCACCAATTCCGACTACATCCAGCAGATAGAAAAAATGAAAATGCTGAACGAAATCGTTTCCCAAACCAAAATAACGCCAGAGTTTGAGGAAATTCTAATGAAAAAATACGGCAAAATCCTGCGGGAAGAACCCAGCAAAGATGAAAACAGCTGGTACAACAGCCTCAGCACCAGAGACTTTATCATTGACATCATTGCCAACCGATATTTCGTAGAACAGCAGGATGCAAAATCATTCCTTCTAAATAACAGCATCCACGCCCTGCAATACTACCCAAATCTCGCTTTGACAAAGAAAATAGAAGCTTTCTACAAAAAACCAAACAAGACAAGCTTTGAAAAATTCATCATCGAGCGGTCTATAAAAAACATTAACGCAGAGGCTTTCTTTGAGCTAATCTACGGCGACCATGCGATGCGAATGGCTGATTTCAAAAAGGCTAAAACTCACTACAAGAAAGCAGGAAGTTTTGAGGATATTTATATTAATAATGTCTATTATTATGGCGATGATAAAGAGAAAGCAAAAGCTGATTTCAAAGATAAATACGATGGCTATAACCGTATTTCAAGCCTTGTTTTTGGGCATAATGTCTGGGAAAGTTTTGACAGTCCGCAGGAAGTATCCATGAAAGCCGAAGACCTCAGCTACTTCCCTTTCATTAAACAGAAAATGAATAAGTTAGAACTTGCACAAGCCCTCATTCAGCTCGAAGAAATAGGAAAAGAAAAATCAGCGAAAGGAGCGAAAGCCAATCAGCTCATCGGCAACCTACTCTACAACACCTCTGTTTTAGGGTATTTCCGTGAACTTTTCACTTTGGATATGAATAACGGCAACAGCCCTAAATTCCATTTCCATGAACAGGTGAGCGAGAGAAAATATGATTTCTCTTACAAAACCTTCTACGATAGTGGATTCATAGAGCCAGATAATTTTGACCTTGCTATCGGCTACTACGAAAAAGCCCTAAAACACTCTAAAAACAAAGAGCAAAAAGCCAGAATTCTTTTCCAAATGGCAAGCGCAGAGCAAGGGAAATTCTACCAATGGGAAGCCAATCAGAATTTTTACATCGACTATTCTGACCCAGATTATTCAGAAAAAGTGAAAGTTTTTGAAGCTCAAATGAATCTTACAAAAAGAGAAAAATTCCGAACTTACTTCGCAGAGCTAAAAAAACATTACAAACGAACCCAAACTGTAAAAGACTTACAGACAAGCTGTTTGTACTTTGCACACTACATGAGATAGGATTTTTTCGGTAAATAATCTTACCTTTGCACAAATAGAGAAACGATTTCGGAGTCATTCCGAAATCGCTTCTCGTCATTTAATTTATACTAAAAAATGAGCTTACAAACGATAGACAAGTCACTATTAACCAAACTTTTAAACCAAAATTTCGGAGAAGAGATTTTTCAAAATTGGGAAAAAACCGAGCATCTTTCCGTGAAAGGAGCAGTAGATTCTGCCGTGAGCATTCTCGCTGCTGAGGCTTTCCTGAGTCAGCAAAAAACCATTCTTTTGATTACCGATGACAAGGAAGATTCCCACTACACGACCACCGAAATGGAGGAACTTGTCGGCGAAGAAAATGTCCTGCACCTGCCCAACTCCTACACAGAGCCTTATCAGGAGGAGCGGACTAAAAACGCCAATTTGGTTTTGAGAACAGAGGTAATTAACCAACTGAATCTCAATAACAAACAAAAAATAATCGTAGCTCATATCTCTGCTCTGAATGAAAAAGTTCTGAAAAAAGAGGATTTCAAAATGATTTCTCACCGCATAAAAACGGGCGAGAAACTGGATTTTGATTTTACGGAAGAACTACTCAATCAGTTTCATTTTAATTTGACTGATTTTGTCTCCGAACCTGGTGAATTCGCGGTTCGAGGCGGAATTGTAGATGTTTTTTCTTATTCAAATGAAAAACCTTTCCGAATCACATTTTTCGGGAATGAAATAGAAAGCATCAAAACTTTTGACATAGAAACCCAGCTTTCCGTAGAGAAAGTAGAAGAGTTTCAATTGGTTTCTAATATCAATCTTTCCACACAAGGCGAGAAAGTTCCGTTTTTTGATTTGCTGCCTTCGGACAGCCTGATTATCATCAAAAACGCTTATTCTTGTTTGGATAAAATTGAAAACTTTTATCAAAAGGCTCAAAATCAATTTGATAAACTGAGTAAAACAATCAAACACCGAGAGCCTCACGAGCTGTTTCTTTCCAGCGAGGAGTTTTCAAGATGTTTTCAAAAATTCAGAACCATAGATTTTTCAAATAGTCCTTCATCAAAAATCATTCAGCTGAGCCAAACTCCACAGCCGAGTTTTCACAAGAATTTTGAGCTTTTGATAGAGGATTTAATCACAAAAAAAGAACAAGGCTACGAGGTCTGGATTTCCTTTTCTTCCGAGAAACAAAAAGACAGACTAACAGAAATCATAGAAACCCTAGCCACTGAACACCAGCAGGATACGGTCAATCATCTTTTCACGGCGTTTCAGTCAGAGCTTCACGAGGGCTTTGTGGATAGCCGTTATAAAATCGCGGTTTATACTGACCATCAGATTTTTGACCGTTATCAAAGATTTAAAACCAAAGATTCTTTCGCCAAGTCTGAGCATTTGACCCTGAAAGACCTGATGCAGCTGCAGGTCGGCGATTACATCACGCACATAGACCACGGAATCGGTAAATTCATGGGACTGGTCAAAGTGAATAACGACGGCAAAACGCAGGAATGTTTCAAACTTTCTTATAAAAACGGCGACTTGCTGTATGTGAGCATTCACTCTCTGCACAAAATCTCAAAATACAACGGCTCGGAAGGCAAAGAAATCGCCCTTTCCAAACTGGGCTCTCCTGCTTGGAAAAACCTTAAACAAAAGACCAAAGCGAAAGTAAAACAAATAGCTTTTGACTTAATAAAACTCTACGCACAGAGAAAAACCTCCAAAGGTTTTGCCTTCTCGCCAGACACCTATCTACAAGATGAGCTGGAAGCGAGTTTCATCTACGAAGACACGCCAGACCAAGAGAAAGCGACCCATGATGTAAAAAAAGACATGGAGGCAGAAACCATCATGGACAGGCTCATCTGTGGCGATGTAGGTTTTGGAAAAACGGAAGTCGCTATTCGTGCAGCCTTCAAAGCAGCTACTGATGGCAAACAGGTGGCAGTGTTGGTTCCTACGACCATTTTGGCGTTTCAGCATTTTAGGAGTTTTACAGAAAGGCTGAAAGATTTTCCTATCAATGTTTCTTATCTCAATCGTTTCCGAACGACAAAACAGAAAAAAGAAACGCTGGAAGGTTTGGAAAGCGGTAAAATAGACATTGTGATAGGAACACATCAGCTGGTTTCGGACAAGGTGAAATTCAAGGATTTAGGGCTGTTAATCATTGATGAAGAACATAAATTCGGAGTAAATGTAAAAGACAAACTTAAAACCCTGAAAACCAACATAGACACGCTTACCCTGACTGCTACGCCAATCCCAAGGACACTCCAGTTTTCGCTAATGGCAGCAAGGGATTTATCCGTAATAAAAACACCGCCGCCGAACCGACAGCCTGTGGAAACCCAGCTGATAGGCTTCGATGAAGAAACGCTGAGAGATGCCATTTCCTATGAACTCCAAAGAGATGGGCAAGTGTATTTCATTAACAATAGAATTGACAATTTAAAGGAAATCGCTGGTCTTGTCCAAAGGCTCGTTCCTGATGCCAGAATCATCACTGGACACGGACAGCTGGACGGAAAAGAGCTGGAAGAAAGGGTTTTGGACTTTATGGATGGGAAATATGATGTTCTCATCTCTACTACCATTGTAGAAAGCGGCGTGGATGTCCCAAATGCGAATACTATTTTCATCAATGATGCGCAGAGATTCGGGATTGCAGACCTTCACCAGATGCGTGGCCGTGTGGGCAGAAGTGACAGAAAAGCCTTTTGCTATCTCATCACGCCACCATATGATATGATAACCTCCGATGCCAGAAAACGACTGGAAGCGATAGAGCAGTTTTCGGATTTGGGGAGCGGGTTCCAGATTGCAATGAAAGACTTGGAAATCCGTGGTGCTGGGGATTTACTCGGTGCAGAGCAAAGCGGATTTATCAACGAAATGGGTTTTGAAACTTACCAAAAACTTATGCAGGAGGCTTTGGAAGAGCTTCAGGATGATGAGTCATTTGAGGAATTATTTAATAATGAAGTTGACAGGAAAAAACTTTTCAAATCGGCAAAAGAAGTGAATATCGACACTGATTTTGAGCTGATGCTGCCTGACTATTATGTAGATTCCACCTCGGAGAGGCTCCTCCTCTACCAGAGATTGGCAGAAATAGAAAACAAACAGGATTTGGAAAAGTTCCAAAACGAACTGGAAGACCGCTTCGGAAAACTACCAGAAGAAGCCGTGAATTTACTGAAATCCGTGGAGCTGAAATGGCTCGCGGCGGAGATAGGCTTTGAGAAAATAGTGATAAAAAAAGGCGTGTTTTTAGGATATTTCCCAGACAATCCACAGGACAAATTTTATCAAAGTGAAAAATTCAAACACCTGCTGAATTATCTGACACAAAACCCTAGCCAAGCCCAGCTGAAAGAGAAAAATAACCAGCTGCTCATGCGAAAAGACAGTATGGAAAGCATTGAGGAAATTAACCAGCTTCTAAGTTCAATCAACAATCCAGCCTAAGCAAAATGCTTAGGCTGGGTTTATTTTATTCTTCGCTTTGATTAGACATTACATCATAAAAAGTACATGCTGCTTTTATCATATCTTCTCCAATAGAACCAGGTGGCATTGCTTCTTCCTTTACTAAATACTCGTCAATACCTTCTCCGTTATATACAACATTATCATTCTTAGAATAATATATAGTATTAATAATTCCAAATTTATTGTATTTACAATTTATTAGAATATGATCTTTTGTCTTCATATAATATTTGCCATTAGGTAATTTTTGAAGAACAGGGTATTCTTCCAAAAACCACGCTGTAATATAACCTGGTTTTTCTGATTCTCTTATAGTTTGTAGATAAATATAAAACTTTGTTTTATCATTTGATCTTTCTCCTATATAAAAAGTTTCTTGTGTTTCTTGTGCTTTCAATGCAAAAGTAAATAACATAAATAAAAATAAAGCTGTTTTTTTCATAATATTTTATTTTCCTGCCAAGCCCTAAACACAGATGAACAAATACAAAAAAGCGAGGACTTTTTAGTTTTACTTCATGTTCAAGATTTTTGAAATTATCCAAGCACTAAAATAAAAGCTAACACTTTCCTATTTTCTTAAACTGTTATTTTAAAAATATTTTT
>CAUSFO010000010.1:0-33969 GCA_963530895.1 uncultured Flavobacteriaceae bacterium
CCTCTTTTGAGCCTAAAATACCTATTACCCCCGTTGAACAAGAAAGAGTCTTTGCCGAAATCCCCATGAGTGGGCAAAAACTCTATTTATACAAAGAAAATGTGGTCGTTCGCTATTTCCTCAATTGCTCTGATTTACATAAAAAAGCAACCGACCAGCCCACTTATTTATACGATGAAATCACCCAAGAAGAAGCCGAAACGCACAGCCAAGAGCGTGCTTATTATATCGGCTATTTCAAAGGAGAACAACTTATTCGTTACGAAAAAATTTATCAAGGGAAAGTGTTGATGGATAAAACTATCTCAGATTAGCTTTTTTCGCGAGTTCGAATAATTCTGGGTTGATGTGGCAGTATCCACTTGGATTTTTATCCAAATAATCCTGATGATATTCTTCTCCGCTGTAAAAATTTTTCAAAGGCTCGTTTTCCACCACTATGGGTTTTTCATAATTTTTTTGAAGTTCCGAAAGTGCCTCTTTTACTACTTTTTCATCTTCTGAATTTACCCAATAAATTCCTGTTCTGTAGCGGGTTCCGATGTCTTCTCCCTGCTGATTAAGGCTTGTAGGGTCTATTGTTTTAAAAAACAAATCCAAAAGCATTTCCAGACTTACCACCTTTGGGTCATAAGTCACCTTTACCACCTCTGCAAAGCCCGTGCTGTCGGTATACACCTGCTCATAAGTGGGATTTTCTATATTTCCATTAGCATAGCCTACCTGCGTAGCCATTACTCCGTTGATTTGTTTGAAAAAATGCTCCGTTCCCCAAAAACACCCACCAGCAAAATAAATTTCTCTATCCATTTTATTTCTCGCTCTTAAATTCTTTTATCGTTTCCTGATATAAATTCTCATACATCGGAATGATTTTATTGTAATCAAAAGTCTTTGCTACTTCTGTGGCATTCGTCTTCATTTCCTTTAAAAGAGCTTCATCAGACAAAATCTGAAGCGTATATTCAGCCATTTTATCCACATCTCCCACATTCGCCAAAAATCCTGTCTTTCCATGAATATTAACCTCTGGAATTCCTCCTGTATTACTGCTGACCACAGGCGTTCCTGCTGCCATAGCCTCTAGCGCCGCCAGCCCAAAACTTTCCTTTTCCGAAGGGAGAAGGAACACATCTGCATAGGTAAGCACTGGGCGAAGATCATTTACTTTTCCCATGATTTTTATTTTGTCAATAAAATCTGGTTTTTCTGATAAGAAAGCATTTACTTTTTCCATCTCAGGGCCCTCGCCTACTATGATTAGTTTGCTCGGAATTTTTTGATTTACCTTTTCAAAAATCTCCAAAACATCTTGAATTCTTTTAACTGGTCTAAGGTTAGAAATATGCGCTAAAATCTTCTCGTTATCCTCTGCAAACTGATTTCTAAAACAAACCGAACACTGCTCAAAGTGTCTTTCTTCGATGAAGTTCGGAATCACATTGATTTCTTTTTTAATATCAAAAAAAGCCAATGTATCTTGTTTTAAACTTTCCGAAACCGAAGTCAGCGCATCAGACTGATTGATAGAAAATTCCACTGCATGTTTATAGCTCGGATGCTGCCCCACCAAAGTAATATCCGTTCCGTGAAGCGTAGTCACCAGTGGTAAATCCTTGCCTTTTTCTTTCAGCATCTGTTTCGCTGTAAAAGCTGCATAGGCATACGGAATGGCATAATGAGCATGGAGAACATCCAGCTGATACATACACACCACCTGATATATCATAGATGACAGCGCGATATCATACGGCTGATGTCTAAATAAGGGATACGCCTGCACATTCACTTTATGAAAAAAGATATTAGGTCTGGTCATATCCAGCCTTGCAGGAAGCTCAGAGCTGATGAAATGCACTTCATAGCCTTTTCGGGCAAGGTTCATCCCGAGTTCTGTCGCCACTATTCCACTTCCCCCATAAGTAGGGTAACATAATATTCCTATTTTTAACATTTTCCTTGTTTATTTCTGTTTTGGGACATCTATTCCCATTCCATATTTTATTTGTTCATTTACCACCACTGGCAGCCTTCCGTTTATCTTTTGTTTTCCTAAATAAGCTTCCGCTGTAGCTTTCATCGAAAGAGGATTGTTTTCATAAGAAACCAAAACTGATGAAATTCCACTAATATCCACATCCTGAAGAGCATACGGACTTCCAAACACATTGAGAATCACCTTGTTTCTTGATTTCAATTGGCTAATAAGCCTTTTGCTCTCCCATGATACTTTGTAAGGTTTGTAAGCCGTAGAATTATCCTTATGAAGTCCAATGATTACCACTGCATTTTCAGGAATAGACTGGATTTCTTTGAAAGATATTTTTTTAACTTTAATTTCTTTGGACAATTCTTGTAAAAACGCCTCGTGCGAAGCCTCTTCTAACGGGAGATAATACACTTCCTTTTCTCTAAGTGGGAAAAGCTGTTTTTCGTCTTTTAATAAAGTCAAAGCATTGGCGTACAACTTCTCTGAAATTTTCGCGTGAGAATCATTTTTTAAAACATTATTGATTCCTTCTGAACTAAGCGGTCGCAGATTCTGAAGCCCCAAAAGATATTTCGTTTTCAAAATCTTTTTCACGCTTTCTTCCAGCCTTTTTTCGCTGATTTCTCCCTTTTGAATTGCTTCTTTTATCAACTTTTTTCCTGTCGGCACATCTTGGCTGAAAAGCAAAATATCATTCCCCGCCTTGAACGCCCTCAAATCCAATTCCCCAGCAAGATATTTTTTAGCAACAGCATTCATATTCAAGGCATCGGTAATGACCAGCCCTTCGTATCGGAATTTATTTTTCAGCAAATTCGTTACAATATCATAAGAAATAGAAGCTGGAGTGTTTTTTCCTTTTTCCAGCTGTGGGACATAGAGATGCGCTATCATCGCTCCGCCTATTTTCTTGTCCATCAAGGCTTTGAAGGGTGCCAATTCTATTTTATTCAGCCTTTCCAGACTATGTTTCACCACTGGCAAATCCAAATGCGAATCTACATCTGTGTCCCCATGCCCTGGGAAATGTTTAATCGCTGCCAGCACGCCGTTATCCTGCAAACCTTGGGCATAAGCGAGAGATTTTGCGATTACATTCTGAACATCTGAACCGAACGAACGATTGCCTATAATCGGATTTTTAGGATTGGTATTCACATCCACCACAGGAGCAAAGTTCCAGTAAACTCCCATTTTCTTTGCATCTTCTGCTATTTTAGACGCCATTTCATAAACCAAATTATTATCCTGAATCGCTCCAAGGGTCATCGCCCAAGGGAATTTGTGCGCTGTTTTTATTCTCTGATAAAGTCCCCACTCAGCATCCATACCAAAAAGCATCGGCACTCTGGATTTCTTCTGAAATTCATTTACCAGCGCTATTTCCTGCTCGGCATCATCTTGCATTAGAATGATGCCTCCTATCTTCTCCTGCTCTACCAGTTTTCTCACTCCTGAGATATGATTTTGGTCTTTATTGGTATAAAGCGCCACTATGTATAACTGCCCGATGCGCTCATCCATGCTGAGTTTAGCATACAAGCTGTCTGCATATTTCACGGCTTTTTTATCCAAATCTTTGGTGATATTTTTGGGAGAAAACTGTGCCTGTAAATATCCTGCACACCCAAAAATAAAAACTAAAATACAAGAAATATTATTTTTCATAGTGAACAAAAATACAATTTTCAGATAAAATAATCTTACTTTTGCATCAAAATTAAAGTTTTGATTAAAAAACTATTAGGACAAACGGCGCTCTACGGCATCAGTTCGGTACTGGTGAGGATATTTCCTTTCCTCATCGCACCTATCATCACAAGGGCATTTTCGCCAGCGGAGTCTGCGCCCTTTGTGGATTGGTACTCCATCGCAGGAGTGGTTACTGTTTTTCTGACGCACGGCATGGAAACCTCGTTTTTTCGTTTTGCTCAAGAGAAAGACATCAGCAAAGAAACGCTGATTTCTACCTGTTCTATGAGTATCTTGTCGATGTCTTTTATTTATTTGGTTTTGGGATGGGTATTTAGGAAAGAGATTACAGAATATTTCCATACGCCAGACCAAATTCATTTCTTGATTTTATTTTTGTTCATTCTTTCTATTGATGCCTTTTCTACGATTCCTTCGGCTGTTCTTCGTTTAGAGGGAAAACCGCTGCGGTATGTAGTATCCAAGGTAGCAGGAAGCGTGATTTATTTTGGGTTGGTAGTGTTTTTTATCAATATTCTTCCCAATTTACCCAATGGATTCCTCGGACTGAAATACGATGCTGAGTTCGGCGTGGGATATGTCTTTGTGGCAAATTTGGTTCAGAGCATCG
Source organism: uncultured Flavobacteriaceae bacterium (assembly GCA_963530895.1). Classification (GTDB taxonomy): domain Bacteria; phylum Bacteroidota; class Bacteroidia; order Flavobacteriales; family Weeksellaceae; genus JABCPE02. Next base: position 4,314 of record CAUSFO010000010.1, read on the forward strand.
TTTCACTGCTCATCGTTTCCAAAGAATTTGTGAATTTCAGTTTTAGAAGTTTTGATTTTTCTTTATGGAAAAGAATTATGAACTACTCTTGGCCTGTGATGGTAGCAGGGCTGGCGGGCATCATCAACCAGACAATGGACAGACAATTCCTAAAATACCTCCTCCCTGAAGAAGAAAGCAAGCACCAAATAGGCGTATATGGGGCCGTTTACAAAATAGCGACATTCATCACCGTGTTTAGACAAGCCTATCAACTGGGGATAGAGCCGTATTTTTTTTCAAGTTTTAAAAACGAAAATGCAAAGAAAACTTACACTCTGCTGATGGACATCTTCGTGATATGCAGCTGCGTGATTTTCTTGGGACTTATCACTAATATTTCTTGGATTTCCAAAATATACATCAACAACCCCCTCTACTACGAAGGCATAGAGCTGATTCCTTGCCTTATGCTGGGAGCTGTGTTTTTGGGGATATATCTTAATTTGTCCATTTGGTACAAACTCTCTGACCAGACCATTGTGGGGCTGTATATTTCCCTCATCGGAGCGGCGATTACAGTGTCTGTCAATTATTTCTTCGTGCCTAAATATGGATACTGGGCAAGTGCAGTGGCAGCGCTGCTGACTTTCATGTTTATGATGATAATTTCCTATATTTGGGGGCAGATAAAATACCCTATTCCTTATAACACGACTAAAATAATCATTTACCTGCTTCTTTCCATAGGTTTGGGAATGATTTCTTTTAAATATTTTAGAGAAAATTACATCATCAGTAACATTATTTTTGTAATTTTTCTGATATTTGTCGTTTTTAAAGAAAGATTGCTCTTGAAAAAATTTTTGAAAAGATGAAAATTAAGATTATAAATAAATCCAAACATCCACTTCCAAAGTATCAGACGGAACTTTCGGCTGGAATGGATTTGTATGCGAATATCACAGAGCCTGTTCGGTTAGGTTCTTTAGAGCGAACGATTATTCCGACAGGTATTTTCATAGCTCTACCAGCAGGATACGAAGCCCAAGTAAGACCTCGCAGCGGACTGGCTGCCAAGCACGGAATTACTTGTCTGAACAGCCCTGGAACGATAGATGCAGACTACCGCGGAGAAGTCGGCGTAATTCTCGCAAACCTGTCCAAAGATGAATTCGTCATCAGTGATGGAGAGCGAATTGCCCAGCTGGTCATCGCAAAACACGAAACCATAGAATGGGAAGAAGTAGACACCCTTGACGAAACAGAAAGAGGAGCAGGAGGCTTTGGAAGTTCTGGAACAAAATAATGAATGTAAAACCTAAACTATAAAAAATACAACTATTATGAAAATAATAATACCTATGGCGGGAAAGGGTTCCCGATTGAGACCGCACACTTTGACTGTGCCGAAACCTTTGATTCCTATTGCAGGAAAACCTATCGTGCAGAGATTGGTAGAGGACATCGCAAAGGTAGTAAATCAGAAGATAGATGAAGTTGCTTTCATCACTGGTGATTTCGGAAGTCAAGTGGAGCAGGATTTATTAGCTGTTGCAGAAAAATTAGGCGCAAAAGGAAGCATATACCATCAAACAGAGGCTTTGGGAACAGCTCATGCTATCAACTGTGCTAGAGAAAGTATGCAGGGGCCTGTAATCATCGCTTTTGCAGATACATTATTTAGAGCTGATTTTCATCTAGACACCAATTCTGATGGAGTGATTTGGGTAAAAAAAGTAGATGACCCTAGTGCCTTCGGAGTAGTAAAATTAGACGACTATGGTTTCATCACAGACTTTGTAGAAAAACCAAAAGAATTCGTATCTGATTTGGCGATTATTGGAATTTACTATTTCAACAGTGCAGAAAAACTCATGGGTGAGATAGACTATATCATGAGTAATGATATCAAAGATGGAGGCGAATACCAGCTGACAACGGCCCTAGAAAACCTAAGAAAAAAAGGTGCAAAATTCTCTTTAGGAAAGGTAAATGACTGGATGGACTGCGGAAACAAAACCATCACCGTACAGACTAACGGTAAAATTTTGGAATACGAAAAAGAAAATCTTTCCCAGTATCCAACTTCTGCACAGATAGAAAACAGTTTGATAATTCCTCCTTGTTTCATCGGAGAGAATGTGAAAATAGTAAATTCTATCATCGGGCCGAGAGTTTCTCTGGGTAACAATACAATAGTAAAAAATTCTAATATAGATAATTCTCTAATCCAAGAAAGAACAGAAATCCAGTCTGCTAACCTGAGCAACTCTATGATTGGGAACTCGGCGAAGTATATCGGAACTTCTATCAATCTTTCTTTGGGAGATTTTTCCGTATTGGATTTCTCTGAATAAAAAATTTTTAGAAGTGATTTTAATGATTAACAAAATGAAGAAATTAATAGCTCTATCAGCCATCATGATGTTTTTAGCCTCTTGTGGTGCTAAAAAAAGCATCGCTGCTAAATCGGAAATCCCTGCTGTCTCCAGCAACAAAAATTTCTATGATGCTATCACAAAAAAATCTGATTTTGAAGCCCTTAAAATCACTTCTAAAATAGATGCAGAGGTAGGGAAATTCGTTCCTACCATTCACGCAACTATCTACATAGAAAACAACCAGAAAATATGGATGAACATGTCTGCTCTGTTTATGAATGTAGGCCGTGGAATAGCAACTCCACAAGGGCTAAAAGCCTACGAAAAACTGAGCAGAACTTATATCGATTCTGATTTTTCTTACCTTAATAATTTACTGAAAGTCAATTTTTTAGATTACTCTTCACTTCAAAATTTATTGGTCGGAAAAGTTTTCTTTCCTGTCAATGAAAAAGATTTTAACTTAACCAAAGAAGCCGAAGAATACATCCTAAAACCAAACAACACACAGAAAGTAAACATTGATGGAAAAACCAGCGAATACCTTACAGAATTTCGTTTTTCTAACGAGCTGAACCTTACCAAAGTTTCTTTAAAAGACACAAAAACTGCGGATAATTTAGAATTATTCTACGATAATTGGGTAGATATCAATGGCGTAAAACTCCCTAAAAATGTTAAAATAGTTATAAAAGGTAAGAAAACTGACCAAATTTTAATAGAAAATACGAAATTTGACTTTTCTAGAATGGAAACCCCATATTCGGTTCCAAATAATTATAAAAAACGAGATTTCTAATGTATTTCAGGAAAATAAGCTTATTTATTGGAATTTTGTCTGCTTCGCTCTTTCTCGCTCAAAAAAGCAAGGAAGATTTACAAAAGCAGAATGCTGAATTAAAAAAACAAATCGAAACCATCAATGCTAACTTGGCTAAAACAAAGTCAGAAGCCAGACTATCCATATCTTACCTCAATGATATCAACAAAAAAATTGCCCTTCGTGAGAAAGTCTATGGCAATACACAGAAAGAAAAAAGATTCATAGAGGATGATATTTATCTTCGTCAGTTAGAAATCAACAAATACAACCGAGAGCTGAAAGTTCTCCGTAAAAATTATGCCGAAATTCTCGTAAAAGCCTATAAAAACAAAGGTGTACAGAATAAAGTAACTTTCATTTTGTCTTCTCAAGATTTGGGACAGGCGCTTCGTAGAGTGCAGTATCTGAAACAATATGGAGAATACCAAGACAAAAAAGCTGCAGAAATATCTGACAAAGCTAAAAAGATAAAAAGCACAATCGCCCTAAGGGAAAAATCTAAAAAAGACAAGGAAAATCTTCTCTTGAAACAAGCTAAAGATTTAGAAGTAATTGCTCAGGAAAGAAAAGAAAAAGAAATTTTATTAGAAGATTTCAAAAAGAATGAAGCCAGACTAGTGGCTGAACTTAAACAAAAACAATCTGAATCCAAAAGATTAGAAGGCGAAATCAGAAAAATCATCGCTGAAGAAATCAGAATCGCAAAAGCGAAAGAAGAGGCCGAAAGAAAAGCTCGTGAAGAAAAACTAAGACTCGCGAGAATAGAAGCTGAAAAAGAAAAAGCCAGAATAGAAGAAGCCAATAGAAGAGCTCGTGAAGAGGCCGAAAGAGCAAAAAGAAAAGCAGAAGAAGAAGAAAGAAGACTAGCCGAAATCGCTAGAAAGAAAGCAGAAGAGGAAAGAAAAGCCATAGAAGCCAACAACGAGGCCAAAAGAATAGCCGCTGAAAAAGCCAAAATGGAAGCAGCCGAAAAAGCAAAAATAGCGGCAAGTAAAGCGGAAGCAGCCAGAGTAAATGCAGAAGCTGTAGCCAAGAAAACAGAATCTGAGAAAAAAGCTGTGGATGAACGAGCGATAGCATCAGCTGGTGCAGGGAGTTCTTCTAGTAATAGTTTTGCGGAAAATAGAGGAAGACTCTCTTTCCCTGTGAACCGTGGACGAGTTACACAGCGCTTCGGGAGACAGCCGCACCCTGTCTACAAGGGAGTTGTTATAGAAAACAATGGAATCAAAATTGCTGTGGATGCAGGAACAAAGGCAAGAAGCGTTTTTGCTGGTGTGGTGGTAAATGTTTTAGCCAGTGGTGGTTCAAAAACCGTGATGGTAAAACATGGAAATTATTTCACTATTTATAGTAATTTAGCCAGCACCTATGTTTCTAAAAATCAGACTATTTCCGCAGGGACAAATATAGGAGAAGTGGGACTTGACTTTGATGGGACTTATACTCTTGATTTCCAAGTTTGGAATCAGACAAATCCTGTAGATCCATTGAGCTGGGTAACTAGCTAAGTTTATGATTAACTTTATCCTAAAAATTGTTTAATTTTGTTCTATCAAAATAAAAAATTATGAACAGTATTCTAACACCACTATTTATGGGATTGGGAATGAAAGAAATCCTAGTCATTGCTATCCTCATTTTACTACTTTTCGGAGCCAAAAGAATTCCTGAATTTATGAAGGGATTAGGCTCTGGAATCAAAGAGTTTAAAAAATCCATGAAAGAGGATGACAAAGAAAATGATAATACTGAAGACAAAACAACTAAATAAATTTTATGAATAATAATTCTTTCTCTGAATACGCTTGGAGCATTTTCAATAGGTCAATAGAGGATTATCACATCACTGATGATGTGGATGCTGCAAAACCAAACCACTACGAAAATAATAGTTTGGAACAAATTTTGTATGACAAAAACTGGATTGATACGGTTCAGTGGCATTTGGAGGATATCATCCGAGATGAAAATATAGATCCTGTAAAAGCGTTAGGAATCAAACGAAGAATAGATGCTTCTAATCAGAAAAGAACTGATTTAGTGGAATTTATAGATAGTTGGTTTTTAAACAAATACAAAAACACTACACCAAATGCCAATGCCAAGATAAACACAGAAACACCTGCATGGGCGGTGGACAGACTGTCCATTTTGGCTCTAAAAGTCTATCATATGGACTTAGAAGCCAATAGAACATCTGCAAGTGATGAGCATAGAGAGAAATGCCAAACGAAGCTGAATACGCTTTTGGAGCAAAAGAAAGACCTTAGTTCTGCTATTGACCAGCTACTGAATGACATAGAAAACGGGCTCGTAAAAATTAAAACTTATAAACAAATGAAAATGTATAATGATGAGACTCTAAACCCTGTATTATACAAAAAGAAAGAATAATGAATGTACTAAAAGTATTGGGAATTATCGGAATATGTGGTTTTGTAGTATCTGCGTGTGCAACAGAGAAAAATAATCTGTCTCCTACCACCGCTTTGATTGCCAACATATCTGAAAAAACACCTGAAGATGTAGTAAAAAATATTAGTGATAATTTAGACCTGATAAAATACTCTTCGGATATTACCAATGCTTTTAGCTCGTGCTCTTCTTTCTCACAAAAACCTGTAAATGAGGAATTTTCTAACCTAAAATTCTACATCACAGAATACCTATATTCCGTGAAAGAGCACAACACCGTGGGAAAAGAAAAGGCTTTGTATAATTATGAAAAATCTTATAAAAAAATACAAAAGCTAAAGAATAGTCTCAATGAAGATGAACAAGAGGTTCTCAATAGGTTTTTAGTAAATATCAAAACCAACATCACTCTGATAGAATCCCTAAAAGACACTTTATAGAATGGTAAAAATTCAGGCTGAGGCTAATGTCTCTACAGAGTATGGAAAGTTCAAAATCATCGCTTTCTCTGAAAAGGAACAAGACTGGATGCCGCACCTTGCTTTGATAGCAGAAAATACGGACTTATCCAGCGTGGTGAATGTCCGTTTTCATTCTGAATGCATCACAGGAGAAGTTTTCCATTCTAAAAAATGCGAATGCGGACAGCAGCTTTCCTCTGCAATGCAGTATATACAGAAATACGGCGGCGTGATTGTCTATCTACGGCAAGAGGGCAGAAATATTGGCATTATCAATAAACTGAAAGCCTACGCTCTACAAGAAAAAGGCTTCGACACTGTGGAAGCCAATCTAGAACTGGGACTTCCTGCTGATGATAGGAATTTCAGTGTGGCAGTTGATATTTTAGAAATACTTGGGATAAAGGAAATCGACCTCATCACCAACAACCCTGATAAAATCAACTTCGTGGAAAACAGCAAAATAAAACTACACTCCCGCATTCCGCTGGAAATAAAACCCAACGAAGAAAACCGAGATTATCTGAAAACCAAAAAAGATTTTTTTGGACATTTTCTTTCTGGAGAGGATTTTTAATCATCTGGCTTTTCATAAATCTTGTTATTTACTACTATTTACATATTTTATTTTAAAAAAATTTTATATATTCGTAGTATCAATAAAGATAAATTTTACACTAAAAATTCTTTGGGTGTATTAAACTAATCTTTTTATTGAACTTCCTAAAGGAAATTGATACATAAAAAAGTTATTAATTCTTGCAATATATAGCAAAGGAAATCAGCTGATGATGGTAAATTTAAACACTTAAAAATTATATTATTATGAAACATTTATTATTCTTACTCCTTGGTTTATCATTAGTAATAGGAGGAGTAATTCTCAAAATCACAGGTAAAAACCTATATGAAGTGTTTTTTATATTAGGAGTTGCGATTGAAATTTATACTGCATATCTCATTCTAAAAACCAATAGAACAATAAGAAAACATTAACTAAAAAACCTTCCGAGAAAATCTTGGAAGGTTTTATTTTGCTTTATATTTTACTATAAAAAAGTAGTATCAAAAGAGAAAGGCAGTAAATCCTTTATGGAATTTATTTTTATAATCTTTTCTCCACTGATACTCGCGATGTAGATTTCTATATTTTGTGCTTGTTTTACTTCGTATTCTACGATGCTCTGTCTGCATGAGCCACACGGAGGAACTATCCTGTCTAGGTCTGGATTCTCCTCCAAACCACCAATAACGAACAGCTTTTCTATTTTTTGGTTAGGGAAATTAGCTCCCAGCCAAAAAATCACGCTTCTCTCTGCACACAGCCCAGATGGATAAGCAGCATTCTCCTGATTGCTTCCTATGTAAATTTCGCCATTTTCTAATAAAATAGAACAACCTACCAAAAATTTAGAATAAGGCGCATATGCCTTTAATCGGGAGTTTTTCGCTTCCTCAAAAAGTTTTTTTTCTGTTTCCGAAAGTGTATCTATATTTAGAATTTCGTATTCTATTTCTAATTTACTTTTCATAAGACCAGTAGTTAAAAATTTGTTGATATAAGGACAAAAAAGAGGCTTTTAGAAAAAACCTCTTTTTCGTTATTTTTTGAATTAGTGACCCGCTAAATCATAAACTTGTATTCTATAATCTTTGATATCAGCATTATTTTGCAGACTTCTCATGAATGCTTGTGGGAAAACACTTGAGTTTTGCTGCATAAGCTGCTGCTGAAGTTGTTTGATATCTCCTGCATCTTGCTTATTCACAGCCACACCTTTGTTTACTACTACATACACTCCCGCATTACCATCTATCGGTTTAGATGTTTTATCTTTACCAATCGCAAAGGCTGCTCCTGCTACCTTAGGCTCTACTGCTCCTCCTAAAACAGGGCTAAGCAGATTGATTTGTCCTGATTCTTTGCTCACACCGAACAAATTAGCAATTGTAGCCAAATCCTGAGCTTTTGCTGTGGATATTTTTTTCCCGATTTCTTTCGCCAAAAGCTGATTTTTCACAATCGGTTCTATCTGCTCTCTTACAGCTTCTGGATCTACAAGACCTTCAGACTGCTTACCATTTAGATAAACCACGATTCTATCTCCATTGGCAGTTGTAAACATCTCGCTCTGTCCTTTTTCTCTCTTTTTGTCAAAAGCCCATTTTAGGATTTCAGCATCTTTATCTGTTCCTAAAAGCTGCCCTTGGAATCTTTGAACTAGTTTAGGATTTTGGAAGTTATAGTTGTTTTTCTTCGCAACATTTACAAACTCATTAAATCCTTTCCCTTGTATCTGCTGAGCAAAACTTGTAGACTGAGCATGAAGTTTGTCCGTTGTAGCATTTGATGCTTTGATTTCTTTCACCAAATTCGCTACTTTATAAGACATCGCACCAGGTTTTCTGTCTGTGATATTGATGATATGGTATCCATACTGAGATTCCACCACATCTACAGCACCTTTCGGACTTTTATCAAGATAATTTTGGAACTCTGGAACGAAACCAGCCTGTCCTGTAGTTCTCCACCCTAAATCTCCTCCATTCTGCGCAGAACCATCAGCTGAAAGGTTAAGATATTCTTCAAACTTCGCTGAATTTGCTTTTGATTCTGATGCTATTTTTTCTGCTAATTGTTTTGCTTGCTCTTTTGTTCTCTTTCCAGCCTCGCCTTGTGCTGTTGGAAGACCTTGATAAGCAATCAAAATATGTCTTGAACGAATAGAGTCCGTAGCTTTTTTGTTCAAAAGTTTAGACACTACATAATAGTTTCCTTCTTTATAAGGCCCGAAAGTCTGCCCAAGTGTCGCTCCTGCTACTTGCTCTCTGATTCCTGCTGGAAGCTGTTCTTTGGAATAATAGTTCGGGTCAAAACCAGCCTGAGAATGCGTCAGCACGAATAAACTATCGCTCTTATTAGTCTTGAAATTTTCCAATCCATTTCCTACATCTACTCCCTCGTTATAAAGTTTGTTAATTTCTGCCAAAGTAGCCGCTTCATCAGCTTGTGTAGGTTCAGCTTTGAAATAAACCAAACCTAAATTTCTGCTCTCTGGCGTCTTGAAAGTATGTGGATATTTCTTGATGTATTCCACCAAATCCTGAGAAGTAACTTTCACTGGATTTTTCTTTGCGAAATCATCATAGCTTATCTTCACATATTCTATGTTCGCCAGCTCATCTCTGTATTTCAGCATCAGCTCAGCTTCTTTCTTGTTAGAAGTAAGTCCCACAGAAAGGTTGGTAAATACCTGACGAGCCATGATTCTGTACTCTATTCCTTTTCTAAAACTAAGCCATGAATTATATTCATCCACACTGCTTGATTTCAGCTGTTCTATCCGCTTTTTAAAATCACTTACATTAAAGTTTGGATTTTGGGCAAACATAGGGTCAAACGGCAGCTGGTTCCAGAAAAACTCTTCTGTCATTTTCAAACCTAATTTCTCAAACTCCTGTTTGATAAGTTTAGATTGTACTATACTCTGCCAAGCCTGCTCTTCCAAGCCATTAGGCGACTGCCCTTGCTGCTGTGCCTGCTGCTGCATCATATTGAGAGTTTCTAGATACTCTTCTCTGGTTATTTTCTCTCCATTTACCTCACCAAAGACATTCGGGTCATTACCCATCATCTTCTCTACAGTATCAGGATTAATGAAAAATGATACAAGGGCTACAGCGATGAATACCACCACAAGCCAAGATTTCTTTCTTATCTGTCCTAAAAGTGTCATTGTAATTAACTCTTTAAAAATTATTTAGTCTGCGAAAATACAGATTTTTAAATGAATACTAAAATTTTTCATTAGTTTTTAACTTCCATTCTCTATGTTTTTATGATTTTTCTTTTATTATATAAAAAAAGCTCTGACTAAAATTTAGCCAGAGCTTGAAAGAATTGTTAGTATCAAGATTATTAATTAAAATTATGCCATACATAACCACCCCATTGATCTCTTGCACAGCCTTGAAACTTTGCATTTACATCATCATAGCGTATCCACCCTACTTCAGCTGCAGAACATATATTAGAACCATTACCACTTTTTCTTACTCTAACATATGTTGTTGATATATCCTGTGATGCATATATCAGCCCATTTGCCCATATCCCTCCTGATCCTGTATATATAGTTCCTCCTCCATATTGATAAAAATGTCCATTGTTTATTGCTGCATTCCCTTCAACGACAAGTTTATGTGCAGGACTTTCTGTTCCTATACCTACATTTCCTGAATTTGTAATTGCTAAACCATGCTGCCATGTCCCTCCTGTATTGTTATAAACATTAAAAGTACCATTACCTCTTTTGAGCAAATCAGTAAAATCTGTAGACCCTTCTTGTTGAAGTCTTATCTTATGCTCATTTGGTGATACTACATGAAGTCTAAGCCCAGGACTACTTGTTCCTATACCAATATTACCATCATCTGCTAAAGTCATCACCATTCCTCCACCTCCACTTTGGAAATATCTCCAAAATTGTAACGATGGGGTACCATAAGCACTTGTCATATTAAACAACACCCATTCATTTGCTATTCCTCCCATTTTATTTGGGTTTCTTAAAACTATCCTACCTCCTTCATTATTAGAATATTGGGAATATAATGCTCCTTCTTCTGCATAAAAATGCCCATCTTTAATATGAACCCTATGTGCTGGGGATACATTTGTTGGTAGTCCAATTCCTACAAATCCATTATCTCCTAAAGTCATCACTGGTCCATTTCCTACTCCACTTGGTGAATATTTCCAAAACTGTAAGCCTTTTGCGTAAGCCCCTGTCATATTGAATAACCTCCATTCATTCATATCATTTCCTATCTTTTTAGGATTGACCAAACTCAAAGACCCCCCAACATCATGATTAACATATGACCTCAACATTCCTTCTGCATTTAATTCCCCTGAAATATCTAATTTATATGTACTCGTTGCTGCCTTTCCTATCCCCACATTCCCTGTTCCTGTGAAAGAAAGATTTTTACCATTCATGTTTACAGTTCTGTTGTCTGTTAGAGCTCCATCTGTATTGTAGAGGTTAGTTCCTCCTGCATTTACATTTAGTTTTTTCCATTTAGAATTAGCTGGCATCACAGGGTCTTCATCATAGTAGTAGAATCCCTTACTGGTAATATCTGCTACGGCAGGGTTTGTTCCTGTATAGGTCACATCACTTACATAGATCATTGTAGCGTCTTCTGGTGTTGCTATATTTGCCACTCTAGTTTTAGATAGTTTTGGAATAAGAACCCCTTCATTAGTGGTTGCCGTCGGAAGAGCATTTGCTGGACTTGGCTGAATATCCAGTGTTGCTTTAGGATTATTAGTATTAACTCCCACTTTTCCTATTTGTGCATTTACCACTACAGCTGATAGCAGAAATGCTGAAAATAATGCTTTTTTCATAGTAATTAATTATAGGTTTATCATTGTTAAATTCTAAATACATTTACATAAAGGAAAACTCTCTTCTCTATAAAACACTTTGTTTTTTCATTCAATAAAATTCATCACCATAACTACTACATCACATATATAAGTTTAATTGTGTTAAATTTTGTTAAAAAAATAAATATAAACTTTTGACTTTCAAGCCTCTTTTCCCTCTACGAAGGTAGTGAATTATTAGGATTAAACAAAATTTTCACACCCTATTTTAATCAAAAACAGTACATTTGCTCAAAATTATTCTATAATGAAACAAGATTTTTTCAACTATCAAGCTCAGACCTCACATTTCGCCTCTGGTTTTGAGGTAGAAAGAGCGGAGGGCAACTATATATATGGTAAAGATGGCAGGGCATATCTGGACTTCGTTTCTGGAATTTCTGCCAATGTGCTAGGACACTCCCACCCTAGAATAATAAACGCCATAAAAGAACAAGCGGACAAATACCTGCATGTGATGGTCTACGGAGAATACGCACTAGAAAAATCCGTAGAACTATGCAAACTTTTAGCAAAGGTTACACCTGACCCATTAGAGGTTACCTATCTGGTAAACAGCGGTGCAGAAGCCATAGACGGCAGTTTAAAACTTGCCAAAAGATACACTGGCAGAGAGGAAATCATAGCTTTTCACAATGCCTACCACGGCAACACTCATGGAGCACTCAGTGTAGCAGGAAATGAATACCACAAGAGAGCCTTCCGTCCGCTGCTTCCGCTGGTGAATTTCATTCATTTTAACAATGAAGAGGATTTAGCCAAAATCACCGAAAAAACAGCAGGTGTAGTTGTAGAGACTATACAAGGTGCAGCAGGATTCATCACACCAGAAAACGACTATCTGAAAAAACTAAAAAAGAGATGTGAAGAAGTGGGCACCCTGCTTATCTTAGATGAAATACAGCCAGGGTTTGGGAGAACGGGAAAACTTTTTGGATTTGAGCATTACGGCATCGTTCCAGATATTCTCGCAATAGGTAAAGGAATGGGCGGCGGTCTTCCCGTGGGCGCTTTTATGAGCAGCAGAGAAATCATGAGCTGTCTCTCCCACAGCCCTAAATTAGGACACATCACCACTTTTGGAGGAAATCCACTTATCGCAGCTTCTTGTTTGGCTACTTTGGAAGAAATTTTAGAAAGCGGACTACTGGATGAAATAGAGGAAAAAGAAAAACTATTCCGAAAACTTTTGGTTCACCCTAAAATAAAATACATCAACGGAAAAGGAATCATGCTGGCAATCAATCTAGGAAGCCCTGACTACTGCATTCGTGTGGTAGAACAATGTATGAAAGATGGACTTATCGTATCCTGCCAGCTCTACCGAAATGATTATCTGAGAATTTCGCCTGCACTTATCCTCAGCAAAGAAGAAATAGAAAAAGGCTGTGCTATTATTCTAAATGCCCTTGACAAGGTATCATAACAAAAAAAACAGACACAAAAAACAAATAAGAAGGCGAATATTTATGATTTTTTGCCTTTTTTCATTTATAGTGACAAAAATCACTTTGACAATATTTTAAAGCTAAAAAAATAATGATATATTGCGACCCGAAAATGTATATGTATGGCTAAATCTAAAATACAATTTGAATTTCCACTTCACTGCCTTCCAGAAATTCTGTTTGAATACATTGCCACTGCAGAAGGGCTGGCAGAATGGTTTGCTGATGAAGTGACAGAAAAAGGAGATGATTTCTACTTCAGCTGGAACGGTGGCCCAAAAGAAAAAGCGACCCTTACCAGATACAAAGTAGAGCAGTCCGTGAGATTCCGATGGGAGGAAGATGAAGGAACCAAATATTTCTTTGAGCTGAATATCGTAATTGATGAAATTACGAACGACCTTTCGCTGAATGTTACCGACTTCTGTGAAGCTGGCGACGAAGAAGAAACTCAGCAATACTGGGAAAACCTTATCGAAAATCTAAAAATAAAATTAGGAGCTGCCTAATGAATGATAATCGTGCTTTTCTCTATGGCGATGCCGTGAGCGTGTATTTTTTTGTGAGAAATGGAAAACTCATCTTTACCGAAGAATGCTATTTTTTCCTAATGGCATCTATGCGAAAGATGAGAATGAACATTCCGCTTTCTTTCAATCTGGAATATTTCATCGATATTCTTGAGCAAAAAATAACTGCCGATGCCCTTGAAAACGCGTTTATTCATTTTTTAGTTTATAGAAATACTGATGATTTAAATTTAGCCAAATCTCCTGTTCAGTTTTTCATTGATGCAGAGCCGACAGAAGATATTTTGCAGATTAACAAAACTCTGGAAGTAGATTTGATTAGGGAAATTACCGTAAATACGAATATTCTAAGCAATATCTTAACCCATTGTCCAGAGAATATTTATGCCGAAATATACGCTGGAGAAAACGAGCTGGATGACCTGCTCATCCTAAACCCAAACAAAAGAATTGCACGGGGAATCTGGGGAAATTTCTTATTCTTAGAAGGAAATACCATCCGTATCCCGAAACAGACCGAAGGCGCCTACATCTCGCCTCTGATGGAGAATTTCGTCACTTTTGTCCACAAAAATAGATTAGCTGAAATAGAACAAGCAGAAATCAGCCCTTTTGAAAGCCAAAAAGCCGATGAAATTCTGATGATTTCTGACAGAAAAGGAATTACATCCGTTAGCAAAATCAGAAACAAAGTCTTTGATAACAAACAATTTAAAGACTTTATAAATCAATGGAAAAATAGTTTTGACACGCCTCAAGAACCATAAACTATTTATCGTTCTTCTTTCCAAATAACGCAAAAATAGAAATCAGCCCAAAGACAAGCGTAGCAACAGTCTGTATCAAATGGGAAATCAGCGCATAGGAAATCCCTACCTCCTCACCTTGTAAGTGGCTTTTTCCCAAAGAAATAAAAATCCCTACAATAGCGATTTTAACCACGATATGGTAAGAACCTGCACCGCCAGAAGTAGGCACCATCATCCCAAGAGTTCCCGCTGTAACGAGTAGAAAACCATCGCCAATGGTAAAATCAGAAGTTTCTTTCAGAGCGAAACAAACCAAATACGCCGCGAGAAAATAGCAAATCCATATTCCTGCCGAATGAAGCACAAAAGCAAGTTTATTTTTGATTTTTCGGACAGCTAAAAAGCCTTCTATCAATCCTTTAACAAAAGAAATGATTTTCTCTTTAAATTTAATCGCAAAAACAACTGCACCAATGAAAACAAGGACTAAAAGAGCTATTTTCAGATTAAAATAAAATGCAGCCAAGTCATCCACTCCGTGATTTAACAAAAAACTATCCGTAGATGTCAGTTCCTTTTTTTCAGAGACTTTTCGTGTGGTAAGCAGATTGTAAAACGATGCTAAAACCTTTCCATTAAAAATAAAAGTCAGCAGCAAAAATAAAAGCATAAAAACCAAATCTACCAATCGTTCTATGACTATGGTAGCGATGGATTTTTCCACTGGTACTTTCTCGATTCTGAAAAGTGTGGTCGCCCTCGCAATTTCGCCGCTTCTTGGAATGGTAAGGTTCATCATATACCCAAAGGCTATTGTCCAAAAGGCATTAGAATTACGGATTTGGTAGCCCATCGGTTCTAAAAGAAGATTCCAGCGCACCGCCCGAAACCAATACGCCAAAACCGCAAAAAAAGCAGACATCAACGCCCAGAAATAGTTAATCTCAGCAAAAGATGCTTTCACCTTATCAAAATCCAAATCTCCCAAAGCCAGCCACATAAAAAACGCAGCCAAACCCGCTGAAATTAAAATCGTAAAAATATTCTTTATCTGCTTTCTTTTGAGGCTCATTATTATTCTAATAAATTAGTTTTTTCATTAGGGAAAACCACTTTGGGTTCAAAGGCTTTGGCTTCCTCTGGTGTTATTTGTGCATAGGCTATGATGATGACAATGTCGCCTTTGTGGGCTTTTCTCGCCGCGGCACCATTCAGACAGATTACTCCTGATTTTCTCTCGCCTCTTATCGCATAGGTGTCAAAGCGTTCTCCATTGTTCACATTCACCACATAAACCCTCTCGCCGTGGATGATTCCAGAGGCATCCATCAGGTCTTCGTCTATGGTAATGCTTCCTATGTAGTTCAGATTTGCTTCTGTAACGCTTACTCTATGAATTTTTGATTTAAAAACTTCTATTAACATGCTGCAAAATTATTGATTTCTTTTCAAACAAACCTAAGATTTAATTAGTATTTTTGCAGTCTTAAATTTCTAAATTTTACACGAATGAAAAAGTTAATTTTACTTTCAGCATTATATGGAGTATTTTTCGGCATTAATACCATGAAAGCCCAAGACGCTGACACCAAAAAATCTTTCTTGACCACGGGAGTCTCTATAAGCATCCCAAAAGAACACAGCATCACGGTATACGGCGGGGTGAGCACATCGCCAGAACATACACAGATAGCCATGGTGATGCCTAATATCAAAATCAATAAATACATTTCCTTCATGCCTCTTTATGTGTTTCTAAAATCTCCTCAGGCGCACAGCAAGGAAGCGAAAGAACACCAAATCAATGCGATGCTGACTTTCTCCCTTCCTTTGGACAAACAAAACAAATGGATTTTGCAAAACCGAAACACTTATCTGCATAGATTCATCGTAGGTGGAGAGGATTTTGATTTTTATAGAGGGCGTTTAGGTATCGTACACAGAGCGAAAATTTTTGATAAACCTGTCAATTTCTTTGCTCATGATGAAATTTTCATCGACTTAAAAAAAGGAGATTTTGCTAGAAACAGGGTATATTTAGGAGCGGATATTAAGCTTTTCAACTGGCTAAACCCACAGTTCTTCTATATTTATCAATCTCATAAAAACCACACAAGTCCGAACAACCACCTTTTCATCGTTGCGGCTATTATTCCTCTTGGAAATCATGGATTTTTCGGAGCTAAAAAGTAAAAATCAATTAAATTTATCTTAAAATCTTCTAAAAACCTCATTTTATGCTATAAAAAATTTGGTTTTTGTTTTATTTATTTTATATTTGCTGAACATAAATTTATAAAATAACATTATTATGAACAAGTCTGAATTAATCGACGCAATTGCAAAGGATGCAGAAATCACAAAAGTGGCTGCTAAGAAGGCATTAGAGTCTTTCATTGAGAATGTTACTAACACACTTAAAAAGAAAGATGGTAAAGTGGCATTAGTAGGGTTTGGAACTTTTTCTGTAACAGAAAGAGCTGCAAGAACTGGTATCAACCCAGCTACTAAACAACCAATCAAAATCGCTGCTAAAAAAGTTGCTAAATTCAAGCCAGGTGCTGAGCTAGCTGACGCAGTAGCAGGTGCTAAGAAAAAATAATTGATTTTCAATTAAAATAAAAACCGTTGTAGATTTACAGCGGTTTTTTATTTCCATCTTTTTATTTTATCTTTGCTGTTTTAATAATATCATCCTATGAAACGATTAACGATTAAAGAAATTCTTGATAATTACACAAAACATATTCACCACGACATCTGTATCCAAGGCTGGGTAAGAGCTTTTCGTTCTAACAGATTCATCGCACTGAGCGACGGTTCTACAGCGAATAACATCCAGATTGTAGTGGATTTTGAAAAATTTGATGAAGAAATTATCAAAAAAATCCATACAGCGTCCTCTCTGAAAGTAACAGGAGAAATCGTAGAAAGCCAAGGAGCCGGACAAAACATAGAAGTTTTAGCAAAGAAAATAGAAATTTTAGGAGATAATTTTACTGATGAGCTAGAAAAAACGGTTCTTCAGCCTAAGAAACACTCTTTGGAACTATTGAGAGAACAGGCTCATTTGAGATTTAGAACTAATCTTTTTGGGGCTGTGTTTAGAATTCGCCATGCTGTGAGTTTTGCGATTCATCAGTTCTTTAACCAAAACCAATTCTTCTACATCCACACGCCTCTAATCACAGGGGCTGATGCTGAGGGAGCAGGAGAAATGTTTAAGGTAACAAACTTTGACCTGAATAAAGTTCCAAAAACAGAAGATGGAAATGTAGACTACGACCAAGATTTCTTTAGTAAGAAAACTTCCCTTACGGTTTCTGGACAGCTAAATGTGGAAACCGCGGTGATGGGACTAGGAAGAGTTTATACCTTCGGGCCTACTTTCCGTGCAGAAAATTCTAATACAACCAGACACCTAGCAGAGTTCTGGATGGTGGAGCCAGAAGTGGCATTCAACAATTTGGAAGACAATATTGACTTGGCTGAAGATTTCTTGAAATATGTAATCAAATATGTATTAGACAATTGTAAAGATGATTTAGAACTTCTTGACAAGAGATTTGCAGAAGAACAAAAACAAAAACCTGAAAAAGAAAGAGCAGCAGAAGGACTGATAGAAAAACTTCAGAATGTAGTGAAAAAGCGTTTCGTAAGGCTGAGTTACACTGAGGCTATTGAGATTTTGCTTAACTCTAAAGAGAATAAAAAAGGTAAATTCCAATTCCCAATAGAGGCTTGGGGAGCAGACCTACAATCTGAGCACGAACGCTATTTGGTGGAAAAACACTTTGAAAGTCCAGTGGTTTTATTCAACTATCCGAAGGATATCAAGGCGTTTTATATGAAGCTGAACGATGACCAAAAGACCGTAGCAGCAATGGATGTTCTTTTCCCTGGAATCGGTGAAATCATCGGTGGTTCTCAGAGAGAGGAAAAACTGGATGTTCTTATCCAAAAAATGAAAGATATGAATGTGGATGAAGAGGAACTATGGTGGTATCTTGACACTAGAAAATTCGGTTCTGTGCCGCATGCTGGTTTCGGACTTGGACTAGAGAGATTAGTACTATTTGTAACAGGAATGACCAACATCCGTGATGTGATTCCATTCCCAAGAACACCAAGAAATGCAGAGTTTTAAGAATTATGAAAATAACTTATAAAGACTATCCCGAATTTGAAGCTGTTGCTAAAATTTGGAACAAATTTGATACTGTAATTTATATTGAATTTGATGAAGAACTAGAAGCAACCAAAGAAGAACAACAAAAATATTTTCAGAAAATAGAGGAAAAAATCCAGTGGATAGAAAGCCATAAGGATTTGATTTTAGATACTTTTATTAAAGAAGAATCTATTTTTGAAGGGCTGAATGACTGGATTTCAGAAGAAATAGCAAAGAAAGGAGTTGCTGAATATTTTGATGAATTCAGCCTTGATAGAACAATTTCTGAAAAGGAATTTAAAGAAGCTATCGGCGTTCGTTCTCTTAATTTTTATATTGATAGTGAAGAGATTAGCTGTGATTTTGATTTAGATGCAGAGCCAAATTATTTCTTTGACCATTTAGCCAATATAGAAATAGATGAAGACAACCAGATAGAAATGGGAGGAATCAACGGATAGCTTCTAAAACCAATAATCTAAAACTGATATGCTCAAACAAAATTTACAACTTAAACTTGGTCAAAAACTCGCTCCACAGCAGATTCAGTTAATGAAGCTCATTCAGCTTCATACACTGGAATTTGAGGAGGAGCTGGAGCGTGAGTTAGAGGAAAATCCTGCTTTGGAAAAAGTAACGGATGACAAGGAGGAGGATTATGACAATTTAGGAAACGACTACGAAAGCGAGGGAACGGAGAGCATAGAAACGGATTTCAATGTAGATGAGTATCTGTATGATGATGAGCCCAGCTACAAAACAGCATCCAGCAACTACTCGCCTGATGATGAGGAGTTTGATAACGAGAGTTTATTGACAGAGGGACAGACCATTTATGAGTATCTTTTGGAGCAGATTAGACTTAGTAATATTTCTGATGAAGAGCTGAAAATAGCCGAATATCTCATAGGAAACCTTGACAATGATGGGTATCTCCGTAGAGATTTAAAATCAATTGTGGATGATTTGGCTTTTTCGCAGGGGATTTATACGGACATTCCTAAACTAGAATACATTTTAGAGAACTATATCCAAAAATTAGAACCTGCGGGCGTGGGCGCGAGAAACTTACAAGAATGTCTCCTTCTACAAATAGAGAAAAAAGTAAGTGACAATCCCAATGTGGGCATTGCTGCCAGCATACTGAAAAATCAGTTTGATGCACTGAGCAACAAGCATTATTCTAAAATTATTCAACGGTATAATATCGATGAGGAACAGCTGAAAGATATCCTAGAAGAGATTGCAAAACTTTCACCAAAAGTAGGCGGAAACTTTGATACACAGACCATTACCATCAATCAAGAAATCATTCCTGATTTTATCATTCAGGTAAAGGACAATGAGGTAATCCCGATGCTTAACAATAAAAACGCTCCTACACTGAGGGTTTCCAATGAATACAAAGAAATTTTAGAAACATATTCTAACGATAAAAGCTCTGCTGAACACAAGCAGGCAGCTCTTTTCATTAAACAAAAATTAGATGCTGCGAAATGGTACATTGACGCTGTCAACCAGAGACAAAATACTATGATACAGACCATTACAGCCATCGCTAAGATGCAGAAAGAATATTTCATCACAGGAGATGAAAAAAACATAAAACCTATGATTCTGAAAGATATTTCTGACATCACAGGATTTGATATTTCTACTATTTCTAGGGTGGTTAAGAGCAAATATGCTGACACGCCGCATGGAATAGTTTATCTAAAAAATCTTTTCTCAGATAGTTTGACCAATGATGAAGGAGAAGAAGTTTCCACAAAAGAAATCAAAAACCACCTGCAAGAAATAATCGACAAAGAGAATAAAAAGAAGCCTCTCACGGATGATGCGCTGGTTACAGCACTGAAAGAAAAAGGGTACAATATCGCCCGAAGAACCGTTGCTAAATACAGAGAACAGCTCAACATTCCAGTGGCAAGACTACGAAAAGAACTTTAATAAAAACTAATAATATTATGGCTGAAATTTTAGATGGACTGAGTGTTTCTCAGAAAATAAAACAAGAGATAAAAGAAGAAGTTACGAAAATAGTACAAAGCGGCAAAAAAGCGCCTCACCTGGCAGCTATACTGGTGGGAGAAAATGGAGCCAGCAAAGCCTATGTAAATAGCAAAGTCAAGGATTGTAAAGAAGTGGGATTTACCTCATCACTGCTAAAATTCCCTGACACGATTTGTGAAAATGAACTTTTAGAAGAAATAAAAAAACTAAACGAGAACGAGGAAATAGATGGATTCATCGTGCAGCTTCCTCTTCCCAAAGGTATAGACCAAGAAAAAATCATCATGGCTATCGACCCTAAAAAGGATGTGGATGGCTTCCACCCAGAGAATTTTGGGAAAATGGCTTTAGAGATGGACTCTCTTCTGCCTGCTACTCCATTTGGGATTATGCAGCTTTTGGAGAGATATAACATTGACACCAAAGGAAAAAAATGCGTGGTTATCGGCCGAAGCAGAATCGTTGGGCGTCCTATGAGTATTCTGATGAGTGCTAAAGGAACTGATGCGACAGTAACGCTCATTCACAGCCACACGCCTAATATCGAAGAATATACCCAAAAGGCAGACATTGTCATCGTAGCATTAGGTATTCCTAATTATCTAAAAGGAGAGATGATAAAAGAAGGTGCCGTGGTTATAGATGTAGGGATTACGAGAGTGAATGATGATAGCGAGAGAGGTTATCATTTAGTAGGAGATGTAGATTTTGAAGCATGCGAAAAGAAGGCAAGTTTTATAACACCTGTTCCTGGTGGTGTAGGCCCTATGACTAGAGCCATGCTGATGAAAAATACGCTTTTAGCTTATAAAAAATAGTGAGTGAAAAATGTCAGATTTTAGTAGTGAACAAAAAATATTATTAAATCAAGGTAAAATGCTCCCTGTTATGGAGCATTTTTATACTATTCAAGGTGAAGGCGCCCACTCTGGCAGGGCGGCTTACTTCATTCGTTTAGGTGGATGTGATGTAGGATGCCACTGGTGTGATGTCAAAGAAAGTTGGGATGCTACACTTCACCCATTGATGGATGCAGAAGAAATCGCTGCCATAGCGGCTAAACACTGCAAAACTATAATCATCACAGGCGGCGAGCCTCTGATGTGGGATCTAAATATTTTAACAAAAAAACTAAAAGAATTAGGCTGTACGATTCATGTGGAAACCTCTGGCTCGCACAATCTAAGAGGACATATCGACTGGATTACTCTTTCGCCCAAAAAAGTAAAACTTCCAAAAGAAGAAATTTATCAAATGGCTGATGAGCTGAAAGTGGTTATTTTCAACAATCACGATTTCAAATTCGCTGAAGAACAAGCTGCCAAAGTATCAGAAAAATGCAAACTATACCTGCAGTCTGAATGGAGCAAAAGGGAGCAAAACTATCCAAAAATAACAGATTACATTCTACAAAATCCTAAATGGATAGCTTCCGTACAAACGCACAAATATCTGAACATTCCATAAAAAAAGAGGGAGAACATTATCTCTCCCTTCTTGGCTTTTTATTTTGAAGGTAAAGCACTTGTCCCTCTTTTGGTTCTTGTCCCTCCTCCATTCTATTTTTTAGATATAAATACTTTAGTTTTATCCCATATTTTTGGGAAATATCATACATCTTTTCGCCTTTTCTCACAGTATGTGTTTCTTGGCTTCCGTAAGATTTTTTAGGTTCTAAAAAAACAATCTGATTTTTTTTCAAATCAGATGTTTTTAAATCATTATAATCTTTCAGGTCGCTCACTCTGAGATTATATTTTTTCGCCAAAGCAGAAAGAGAGATATCTCCTCCCAAAACCACATATTTCAGATTTGAATTAGGATGATTCCTCTCATTTAGGCTATGCAGAACGGCTTCTTCTGTGAGCCTTCCTTCTTCGTACTTGTGTAGTTCTGGTTCTTTTTTTTTACCAGATTCTATTTCTGGTTTAGATATTTCTGTTTCTGATTTTGTTTCTTGCTTTTGAACTACTGGCTCTTTTACTTTTTCTTCGCGCAGTACAGGCTCAGTTCTCACTTCCTCTTTTGTGGATTTTTCCTTAACCGGCTCTTGATTTTTAATTTCTTGATTTTCAAGTTTATACTCTGGATACAATTCTTTCAGCTTTGCAGAAACTTCATGTGATTTTATATTATCAAATTCATGCAGTCTGTATTTTTC
This sequence comes from uncultured Flavobacteriaceae bacterium, assembly GCA_963530895.1. Taxonomy (GTDB): domain Bacteria; phylum Bacteroidota; class Bacteroidia; order Flavobacteriales; family Weeksellaceae; genus JABCPE02. The sequence goes on from CAUSFO010000010.1 coordinate 26,909, forward strand.
TATTCTGTTTATCAGAATTTGTGCATATTTAGGATTGGTAGCATATCCAGCTTTTTTAAGCCCATATGCCCAGCCTTTGTAATCTTTGATATCTAATTTAAAAAGCCCTACATAATACTTTCTCGTTGTCAAGAACAAAGAATGGTCTCTGTAAGATTCTCTAGGGTCATCATACACACGGAAACACTCATTTGGTGCATCATCTGTGTGTTTCATTGTTTTTCCTGTCCAGTTTTCCTTACATTTTATCCCAAAGTGGTTTTTGCCTTCTTTTGCCAAACGGCTCTGTCCTCCTCCTGTTTCCAAAATCCCCTGTGCGAGTTTGATACTTGCTGGAATTTTATACAGCTCCATCTCTTCAACTGCATATTTAGCAAAATTCTGGATGTATTGGTCATCTGTTTTCCAATCCTGAGCATGAGAAAACAGCCCCAAACCTGCTACTGATAATAAACACAATAATTTTTTCATTTTTAGTTAAATTTTATTTTGATTAGTTCTTTTTTTGTCTTTTTTAACCATTCATTTGCCCCTAAAATCCCCTGCAAACCTCCTGTATGAAATGCTAAAATCCTGCTGCCCTGCGGAAAATATCCTTCCTGTATCAGTTTCATAAGATTTCTCATCATTTTCCCAGTGTATATCGGGTCTAGAGGAACATCATACCGCTCATAAAAATCATTGATAAACTGAATATTTTCATCTATGATTTTCCCATATCTGCCATCATGAGCATCAAAAAGGGTAAAATTCTTCCTTCCGCTCAGCCCTTGGATTCTCTCCTCCAAAGTAGGGTCATCTACCACTTTGAATCCCAATATTTTCTGGTGTTCTTCTGCAAATTTGGACAAGCCCGAAATGGTTCCTCCTGTCCCAACCGCGGTGCAAATATAATCAAATTCTTTTGTCCGCTCATCTAGCATATGTTTCACCCCTTCCACTGCCAGTTCATTAGTCCCACCTTCAGGGACAATAAGGGCTTCTGGAAATTTTTCCTGCAAGTCTCTTGTAATTTTTTCCTTGTCTCTGTATGCCTCTCTGGTAACGAACAAAAAATCCATTCCTCTCCTCTGCGCATCTTCCAGCGTGAGATTTCCCTGCCAGTTACTCTCCAGCTCCTCCCCACGAATAACACCTAGAGTTTTAATATTGTATTTTTCTCCAACAGCAGATGCTGCCGCGATATGATTAGAATACGCTCCCCCAAAAGTGATTATCAAAGGATTTTTCACCTCTCGGGCAAGGTATGTTTTTACATTATAAAACATTTTCCAATACTTATTACCCGAAATCTGCGGATGCACCAAATCCTCGCGTTTTACGAACAATTTCACGCCTCCTTCCAGCGGAATATCTACTATGGGAATGTGCACTTTATCAACCTCCATACTACAAATTTCGGAATTTTTATTTGAATTTAAAGATATTTATGCATTTTTGTCGCGAAAATTTCTTGGCATAGGAATTGTGCCATATGAAAGACTGTTTTTTTATTTAAATCAATGAAAAAACAAGAAACACCAAAGTGACATTTTGTCATTTAATCTTTTAGTTTTAATAAAATTATGATAGAAGAATTTGAAGATATCTCTTTTGAAAGTCTTATGGATGAAGGTTTCAGTGTTATAACCGAAGAAATTCATGATAAAAACGAACAGCCAAACGAAGAGCAAGAGTCTTTCCCTATTTTGCCTGTGAAAAACATGGTGATGTTTCCTAATGTGGTGATTCCCATCACTGCTGGAAGAGGAAAATCTATAAAACTACTGGAAGAGGCTTATAATAACAAGGAATACATTGGCGTCATCTGTCAGAAAAACTCTGATGTAGAAACACCAAAAATTGGAGATTTGAACTCCATAGGGACAATTTCGAGGATTATCAAAATCATCAAACTTCCTAATGGAAATATCACGGCCATCACTCGTGGTGTCCACCGTTTCCGTGTGAAAAACTACATTTCCACAGAGCCGTTTTTCAGAGCTGAAATACAAAAGTTGAGAGATTCTTCACCGAAGAACAAAGAGGAATTTTATGCACTGATAGACAACATCAAAGATTTAGCAATAAAAATAATAGAGCTTGACCCAAACATTCCTAATGCGGCTAATTTTGCTATTAAAAACATAGATGGAGCAGAAGATTTGCTGAATTTCATCTGCGTGAATGGTAATTTTTCGACAGTAAATAAACAAAAACTGCTGGAAGAAAAAAGCCTTTCCATTCGTGCAAGAAAATGCTATGAACTCCTGCAGAAAGATTTCAAAAAACTGGAATTAAGAAATAAAATCCATCAGAAGACCACCAAAGAATTAGACAAACACCAGAGGGAATATTTTCTAAATCAGCAGATTAAAACCATTCAGGAAGAGCTGGGCGGAGGCACAGAAAACGATATAGAAGAACTGAAAGCCAAAGCAAAAAAAATAAAATGGAGTGAGGAAATAGAAAATCATTTCAATAAGGAAATCAATCGTCTGCAAAGACACAATCCGAACTCGCCTGACTACAATGTCCAGAGAAATTATCTGGATTTCTTCACAGACCTGCCTTGGGAAAATTATACCGAAGATACTTTTGACCTTCCAAAGGCTGAGGCTGTTCTCAATAGAGACCACTTTGGGCTGGAAGACATCAAGAAAAGAGTTCTGGAACACATGGCTGTCCTTAAACTTAAAAACAATATGAAATCGCCTATTCTATGCCTTGTAGGACCTCCTGGTGTGGGAAAAACTTCCTTAGGAAAGTCCGTAGCAAATGCTTTGGGAAGAAAATACATTCGCCTTTCTTTGGGCGGTCTGCATGATGAGAGCGAGATACGAGGACACAGAAAAACCTACATTGGCGCCATGGCTGGGCGAATACTCCAATCCATCAAAAAGGCTGGAACTTCTAATCCTGTTATCGTTTTGGATGAAATAGACAAACTCGGCATAGGAACTCACGGAGATCCATCTTCTGCCCTGCTGGAAGTCCTTGACCCTGAACAGAATAACAGCTTTTACGATAATTATTTAGAAATAGGCTATGACTTATCAAAGGTAATGTTCATCGCCACAGCCAACAGCCTTTCTACCATCCAAAGGGCGCTGCTTGACCGAATGGAAATCATCAATCTTTCAGGATATACTTTGGAAGAAAAAGTAGAACTCGATAAAAGACACCTGCTGACAAAACAAATCCACGAAAACGGGCTGTCTCCGCAAGAATTAAAATTAGGTTCAAAAGAACTAAAACACATCATAGAAGCCCATACAAGGGAAAGCGGCGTGAGAAGATTAGAGAAAAACTTGGCGGCTATTGCCCGCTGGGTGGCTTTACAAATCACGATGAATAAAGAATACGACCCTAAAATCAGTATTAAAAAAATTGATGAAATTTTAGGTGTCCCTATGAGCAAAGCCGTTTCTGAAACCACCAATGAAACAGGCGTGGTGACAGGTCTGGCTTGGACAAGTGTGGGAGGAGATATCTTATTCATTGAGAGCATTTTATCCAATGGAAAAGGAACGCTCAGTATGACAGGGAATCTAGGAACGGTAATGAAAGAAAGTGCAACTTTGGCCTTGGAATACATCAAAGCAAAACACAAGGAACTGGGAATAGACGCGGAGGATTTAGAAAGCAAAAACATACATATCCATGTCCCAGAAGGCGCTACACCGAAAGACGGCCCTTCTGCGGGAATCGCGATGCTTACCTCTATGGTATCCAGCTATACCAACCGAAAAGTAAGACCTCATCTGGCAATGACAGGCGAAATCACACTGAGAGGAAAAGTGCTTCCTGTGGGAGGAATTAAGGAAAAACTCTTGGCGGCGGTTCGCTCAGGTGTGAAAGAAGTGATTCTCTGCGAGGAAAACAGAAAAGATGTGGAAGATATCAAGGGAGATTATTTCAAGGATTTAAAAATCCACTATGTGAAAACGATGAAAGAAGTAGTAGATTTAGCTTTAGAAAAAAAATAAAGGTATGAAAATTCTAATCGTCAATGGCCCTAATCTAAACCTCCTCGGAACTCGTGAGCCTGAAATTTATGGAACGGTTTCTATGGCTGATTTTTTAGAAAATCTAAGGGAAAAATTTCCCGATGATGAAATTCTATTTTTCCAATCCAATGTAGAGGGAGAAATCATCAACAGACTGCAAGAAGATGATTACGCAGCTCTTATCATCAATCCTGCCGCCTACACCCATTACTCCTATGCGATTGCGGATTGTCTCAAAAACATTGAAAAACCAAAAATAGAAGTCCATATCAGCAACATCTATGCAAGAGAAGAATTTAGACAAAAATCAGTAACTGCGGTTCATTGCAGCGGTGTCATCTCTGGATTTGGGCTAGATGGCTACCGACTAGCTGTTCTAAGTTTGAAATAAATTTTTTTTATTGTTTTTAGAAATTTAAACTAAAATCTCCTTATCAAAACGATGAGGAGATTTTTATTATGAGTAAAAAATACATTGGGAAGATTACCAATCTCTCTTTTTAATTTTCATCATATATGATTGATAATTTATCTATTAGCCTTTCTATATTATATCCTATTGCATTAATTTCCTCTTTTTTATCTATCCCATGTTCAACAAAATAATTAGACAATTTATCTAATAACTTTTCAAAATCTTCTTTATTTCCTTGTAGATAACACCCTTTTTTCTCTTCAAGAAAAACAATTCCTATTGGTATTGCTGTATATTTTGATATATTTTTATATTCCTCTTTTGTTATTTTAATTTTTGTTATTTTATTCATATACTTTTCATCTGCTTGCTAGTTTTGTGTTTGCTACATATATCAAAAGTAATTATCACTCACCTTAATATGTTTGGTTTTATGGTTTGTTCACCCATTTTTTTGTTTCAGAATAATATATTTTAGCTTCATCAAAACCAATGGTAAAATATATTATATAATTAACACTATCTTTTTTCTCATAATATGGACCTTGGTTCATTGGCTCTTTCTCTCCTAATTCTAATACTGTATTTGGTAATCTTTTATTTTTTATTCTAAAATTTTCAATTTTATTTATGAGATACTCACCCTTATTCTCATAAGTTCGATTTTCTTCATATATTAGTAGTAATATTATTAATACAATCGCCAATACCGCTAACAATATTTTATTTACACTGGTTTTGATATTTTTCATATGGCGTTATTATTTTTTAATTTAACTAAAAAAGTTTTATATGGATAAAAATGGAAGATTACCTAATTTCTATCAACTTCTCTTTAAAATTATAGTATGACATAACATCTTTTGTAGGAGAAATTCTTATAAATCTGGAATTTAAAGAATCTTCATTTTTATATTTTGAGAAATACAATTTTAATCTTTTGCCTTCATATTTTTTCAATAAGTCATATTTTATTGAGAGTGTAATTTTTTCTTTTTTGTGAGGACTAATTATTAGAAAAATAAAATCATCTAATGATATTACAGGCGGATCTCTATCTTCTTGTTCCTCATGGTGTTTACTTACAATTTCACTATAAAAAGGATAGTAATTTATTTCAACCTCATCTTTATTTACATTTTTTATTTCAGGGTATGTTCTTTTATCTAAATCTCCCTCATAATCATATATCATGCAGTAGTATTCATTGCTTTTATTTTCAATATTTATAGTGATTAAAAAATTATTATTATTTTCCACAACATGTGCTGCATCTATGCTTATATCATTCAGTTCGTTATTTATGGCGTTATTTTGAGGCAATGCACTCTTTTTCTCACAACCTAAACACAAACATAATAATACCACTAACAATATTTTATTTACACTGGTTTTGATATATTTCATATGATGTTATTGTTTTCGTAATCGTTTTAAAAATTTAAATAAAAGATCCTGATGAGTAAAAACAATATATTGGAAAATTATTATATTACTTCTTGTTGTTTATCATTACATATTTCTCTATCTTATTTCCTACTTTTATGATTATGGTATCTTTTTTTATTTTTCTATAATATTTAGGATCCGATATTTTCATATTATATTCATTTTTTTCATTAATAGCATCTACTTCCATTTTTTTAAAGCCTTTCTCAAAAGGTGTTTTTATAAATACACTATCACTACCATTATTATAAATAAAGGTTTTGAACCTAAGGTCAGATATGACATAAAGTTTTTTGGCTTCTTTTGTTTCTGTATCTTCAAAGCCATCAACTATAACATGACATCCAGATAATACAAACCCAGATAACAATGCTATTATTTTTCTTCTCATTATATTATAGTTTTATATTTTATTCCCTATTTATCAAAATGTTGGATTTCACTCATATTAAACCAAGCTCATCTGAAAAATCATCTACTTTCAACAATCAATTTGTACTTATTATTTACTTTTCTATAAATATAAATCTCTTTACTATGGGAAGGTTTATATATAGAATCTCCTATTACTATATTTTTTTCACTTCTGTCTTGAAAAAAATCATCATCTATAAAATACTCCCTTTTATTATACTTATCGTAATAATAATGATGTCCTCCTTTTTTTAAAACTATTTTCCAAAGAATACCTTTTATTTCTGATTCATACATATCTCGTTCATGAATCTTTCTATCAATTTGAATTACAATCATCGTTATTATAAATCCTATTATAATGGTTACTGATAAAATTCGTTTTGTTTTCATTTGGGATATTATTTTACTTCCATATACTTTTCAGCCATAAAAACAGAAAAAAGAAAGATAAACACAGTAAGATATATATAATCTTATATTCTATTTTCCCTACAAATATAGCATCCTCTTCTTCATCATAATAGAAAATATCATCATTATACTCGCCCTCTTTTAATTTGCCTGGGTAAGGTATTCCTTTGTATATTCTATTATTATATTTAATATCGCAAGTAGATGATGATTTTGCAAACCTATGAATATTAAGAATATATACTTTAACAGGTTTATTATTTTTTATAAAATTTTCTTTATTTTTTATATCAAAATAAGCACTCGCTGTAAATACTGATATAGCAATAAAAAATATAAAATATATGTAGTTCTTTATTTTCATTATAATATTTTTCTTT
>CAUSFO010000011.1:0-33825 GCA_963530895.1 uncultured Flavobacteriaceae bacterium
ATTTATCATCATTCCTAAGATGAAAATTCCAACAAATAAAATAAAAGAAACTCCTAAGAACTTGAAAGAAATAGGTTCGCTTTTGGGAACATAGATAAGATTGCTGCTGGAAGTGATTATCAATCCCAAAATACCGATGAATAAGCTGGTAAGCAGATGCACTTCAATACGGAAATCTCTTTCAGGGAAAAATGCTTGGATGCACCACGCTCCACCGATGATGAACAGCGCCGAACCTGCCGAAAACAGCATGGTAATGGTGAAAAAATCCATTCCTGAAAAGTAAAAAAAGCTCTGCGTAAGGAGATAAAACAAAACAGGAAACATCAGCAGGGCAGGGCAGGCTTTTAGAAAGGTGTTCCATCGGTTTTTCTCTGCGAAGAAAAGTCCTTTCAGCTCGGAGAAACAAAAGGCAAGACAGAGGGCAACTTCTATGGTTACCAGCACCGCGATATTTCTTAGGATAGAGGGCGTTTCGAGGGCGTTTTGTATCGTTACCTGCGACTGCTCCATCGCATACGGATAAGCCCAAAAGAGAAAAGCTACTGACAAAACCGCAGCTGCTGCGACTTGACAGAGTTTCCAAAAACTGAATTTCAGTACGGCGTTGATGAGGATAAAGACCAATAAAATATTTAAAACTAACTGCATTTTTTCTCTACTTCAAGGTGTGGTTTCTTATCGAGCAACTGATAAATTTGATACCTTTTTCGGTTCTTAAAAAACTAAAAAGGTCTTGGTGACGGAATTTCCCATTCTCGTCATGATTTGTGATAACAAGGCTGAAAAAAGGATATTTAGACATGTTTCTTCTGCCGCAGTTATTATAATGATGCTGGATTTTTTGCTCTATATCCTCGGTAAGCGGAGTATAGTTTTCTACCATGATTTGCACATTTTTCTTGTTCTTATAGCCTTCCAATCTTTCTAATAAAATAGCATGGTTTTTTTCTAAAAAATCTTTTGCAGGTTGTGATATCCAGCCTTTTTCTTCGTCCCAATAGACGATTTTTTCATATGAATTTTTTAGAAGGCTTTTTTTGCTTAGATTTTTGAAAAACTTTTGGTTTAGGAAGTTTTCAAATAATTTTTCATTGTCAATGAAGGAATAATATTTCCCATTTGTCCCCAGAAAACTAACTCTTTCGGTAGATTTTTCGGGTTGGCTCTGGATACGGAGTGAGTGGAAGTCTAGAACCAGCTGGTCATCTTGGAAATTTTTAACCAAAACCTCGTTTTTAGTGTTGATAAGAAGGTTTTCTCCACCCGCCCAGTAGGGATGTTCATCATCATCGCTATCTTTCATTAGTTTCGCTCCTTTTAAAGCAACAGAAAGTCCGTTTTCAAAAGGAGTCATATCATTGTATAAAGCTGGAATAGCCACTTTTCCTGCTGTGTTAAACATGCCGACATTACCTGTTTTAGGATCTCGGAATTTGATGAAGCCTTCGTTTTCGCAGTCAAATGCCATATCAAAGACATAAAGGCTGTCTTTCCCGAATTTTTTTCCGTTTTTCAGCATGTAGTAGCTGTTAAATTCTCCATTGGCATCTTCCATAAAAGCAGCGATTTTGTCAAACTTATTGGCCGAAGTAAATCCCTTGAATTTTGGTTCTATCATCACTTCTCCTTTGCTGTTTTTAAAGCCGAAAAGATATTCTTCATCGTCATAAAAGTAAGTCCAGATGTCTGATTTTTGTGCAAAAACACTGCAAGATGCCAATAGTGAAAGGAAAATGATTTTTAGTTTCATAAAAATGTTTTAGTATTTAATACGCACAAATATAAAATTGAAATTTTAAATATGAACGAAAATTATTCAATTTATTAAGTTTAAAATTAAAAATAAAACTGTTTGGAATACGGTTCGTACTCCAAACAGTTTTTTAGGAATTACTCATTTTTTCTTTTTTTCTTGAAATAAATCAGCAGCCCGATGAATGCTGCCAATATTCCTCCGCCTATGAGCAGTCCGTTCAGCGACATTTTTTCTTTCGCCTGTTCAGGGTTTACTTCTTCTTTTTTCAGGACTTTTCCTTCTTTGGTATTGATTTCCTCGGTGCTTCCTGTTTTCATTTTTTGAAGCTCAGATTTGTATTCTTTGGCTTCATTTTCAGAAAGTTTCCCTGCGATGTAGTTTTGTAGTTTCTCGTTATTTGCAGAGAAAGAGGAGGACTCAGCCCCGAATTCCTTCACTAGCCCATTGTGCATAGAAGCAAGGTTGGAAATCTGCTCCGTGGAGGCTTTCCACATTCCTTTTCGTGTGGCTTCCAGCATTACGGCTGTGATGGTTTGTAGAGAGGCTCCGTTTTCTTTGTGAATGAATTCTCTGATGCCCAGATTATGTTTGTCTTCTACATAGGTTTCGTAGAGTTCGTTCCACATTTCATCATCTATCAGCTCTGGGCGTGTGGCTTCCCAGCCGAACATATTGGTGGTGATTTCTGCAATCTGTCCTGCGCTGGAAGCTTTCCCTTTCATTTTTTCTTTGATGTATTTAGGGTTGAAAATAGTCGCTCTAGCTTCCACGCCTACGGCTTCTTTCAGCTCCTGCATATGCATGTTTTTGCGGTTTCTGTAATCTGCAAAATAGGCATCTGGGTCTTTTCCTGTAACTTCTTTTATAGCAGTGTTCATTCCTCCCATGAATTCAAATACATGGTCAAGGCTCAGAGCGCCCCAAGTGTTGTTTTGTCTGGCATGGATGAGAATATCCGTATTTTTCAGGGCTGCTTTTAGCATTCCTTTTTCATATTTTCCCCATTCTTTTTCGTTTCCGTAGAAAGCACCCATGTTGTGCATGTAGGTTTCGGCGATGTCTTTTTGAGAATCCCATTTGTCTCCTGCAAGCATCATTTCTTTCGTTCCAGTGTCGTATCTTCCCTGTTGTCCCCCGAAAATACGATAGTTGGACATTTCACGGGCTTGTTTAGGGCTTACCCCAGCATTTACAAGTTCTTTTTCTATGGCGATGTTTCCAGCGCTTACTTGGTTTTCAAAGTTTTCATCTTTTGCATTGGCTGCCAGTTCTACAGCTTTTGTTAAAAGGAATAAACGCGATGCCGCCAAATCTCTGAACTGTCCAGAAGTCTGAATGATAATGTCTATTCTCGGTCTGCCCAGCTCTTTTGATGAAATCAGTCTGACATCTACCACTCTTCCGAAAGAATCCCTCACGGGTTCTACGCCAAGCATATAAAGGGCTTGAGCGATAGAAACACCTTCGGTCTCTATGAACTCACTGCTCCAGAAAGTGTAGGCTATCTTTTTAGGATATTCGCCTTTGTGGTTTTTTCTGTATTCTTCTATCGTATTTTGGGCAAGTTTCATGCCTCTTTCCCAAGCCATTTCAGAAGGTGTCATTTCTGCATTCACAGCATAGAGATTTCTTCCCGTAGGCACGGCTCTTGGGTTGACAACGGCATCACCGCCAGAAGATGGCGCTACATAACCGCCATTTAGAGCATTGAAGAAAGATTTTAGCTCCATTTCAGGGCTTTTTAGCAGGCTTTCTTTGTAGAAAACAACATTATTGATAGTCTGCTCTATATCCAAAATCGCCATCGCTCTTTCTTTCTGCTCTTTTGGGATTTGGTTGGTTTCAGGCTTTTGTCCAGCCTTAGGCGTGGAAACTTTTAGTTTTCCTCCGCCGAAGCTTGGTTTTTCGCCAAGTCTTTCTCCTCGTTTTACTTTTTCCATCAGCTTTTTAGCAACAAACTCGGGCATTCCTTCAGGGATTTTACCTGCTTTTAGTTGTTTCTCTACTTCGGTAAGTTCGCCATTTTTGGACTTCATTTTGTTCTCCATTGCTTTTTTCACGAAGTAAGGCATTTCTCGCTGTGGCGTGAGAAGTTCTCTGGCTTTTTCGATTTCTGATACCGAGATTTTTGCCGTTGCAGCGATGAAATCAAGACTTACAGCTTTTCCATTAAGGATTTGTAAAACGATATTTTTAGCAGGATTAAGGTAATTTTCGGTAAAGAAAACCTTTCTTTTCAGCTGTTGGTCAGTCACTTTTCCTGAAATTTTATCCAAAGCGGCCAAACTATACGCCAGTGGGTCGGTACTCATCGCTAGAACGGTGGAGCTGATTTTATCCGAGCTGTAAGGAACTCCCATGGTGTAAAATTCTCCATTGATTTTTTCCGTAGCGATTTCCTCCGCGAAGTTTTCCAGTTTGTCTATTTCCTCCTCGGAATAAGGTTTGGAAGTGATGCTGTCCAATCGCAAATCCCTGTGTAAGCCCATTTTAACAGCTATTTTCTTTATTTGTAGAGAAATATCTTTCTTGTGGGCTTCATCTTGGGTTTTGTAGTAATAATTGATTTTATCCAAAAGTTCATTGAATATAGAACGAGCCTCACTTTCTGTAAAAGCTGGCGTCAGATACGAGATTAAAGTCGCATAAGTACGGCGTTTTGCGATGATACTTTCCCCGATGTTTCCTATCGTGTAGTAGTAGAAATGAGGAACAGCGCCCACCAGAATATCGCCCCAGTCATCGCTGGAAAGGGCCACTTGTTTATTGGGTGTAAATTCTAAACTTCCATGCGTTCCGAAATGAATCATGGCATCCGCCTTGAAGCCTTTTTGAGCCCAAAGATAAGCCCCAATGTAGGCATGTGGAGGGATTTCTTTCACGCCGTGATTTACTTTAAATTCATCATCTGTGCTCAGTGCAGCAGGCGGCTGAGGAAGAATAGCCACATTTCCGAAAACGATTCTAGAAATTGCTAAATAGCCTTTCCCATCTTTTTTAGTTCCCATGAAACCTTCTGAAGCGGCTCCATTATGCTTCATTACTTCTTCATACATTTGGGTTTGCACGGAGTTTTTGAGCCAGTCGGTGTATTCTGTGTCGTTTATGAGAGCAGGTTTTCCATTTTGGATAAAATTGTCAAAACTGCCCATTGCATTGCTGTTGTAGATATTTCCCTGCGCGTTGATGAGTTTCTGAAAATCAGCTTCGTTTTCAGGAAGTCCATCTACATTGTATCCTTCGGATTTCATTCTTTTTAGGAAATTGTACAGCGAAGAATTAGTTTCTAATCCCTGCGCAACCAGAGAGTTTTGCCCTTGTCCTTTGAAGTAATAGATAGCAACTTTCTTGTCCTGATTATTTTTCTTTTTTAAGTTGATGAAATTATTAACAATCTGAGTAAATTTTTTCAATCGGTCAGGAATTGTTTTGAAAACGACCATTCCATCGTTTCTTTTCTCCTGAGCGATAAGGACATAAGGGTAAACCGCACCGTCCAACTCTGGCATTACGATGGTCTGTCCCATAAATCCACCGAACATTCCCATAGGGTCTTTTAGCCAGTCTTCTTCCATCTGAATAACGGAAATAGGCGTGAAAATCGGGATGTTTTTTTCTTTTAGCCAATCTACGGTCTGTTCAGGATTGGTCATCTGTAATCTTCCGTGTGGGAAATAAATCACGGCATCAGGATTGATCTGCTCCAAAAATTCTACTCTCTTACCGAAAGAAGCGAAAGGATAGACATTTAGCCCTGATTTCTGAAGAGAAACGATGATGCTGTCTATGTGTGCTTTGTTCCCAGAAAAAGGGTCGTGGATACCAGAAACTATGGCAATTTTTGGTTTTCCTTCTTGGTAAAGATTATTTTTTTTGAGATAATCTTCATAGGCTTTTATATCAGAAAAAGCGACTTCCTCATCAATATGAAAGAAAACATTTTCTTTTTTCTCTATGACTTTTTCAGGCTCTTCAGCGAAGAATTTTTTGCCATCGATGTATTTTCGGACATATCTCGCAAAACTTTGAAAATTTTTCTTGTTTCCACTGGAAAGATAGCTGTCCACTTTTTCTGATTGAGATTCGCTCAGACTGCTGATATCGTTTTCAGGCGAGGTCACAGACACGAAATGCGTAGGGACTTTTTCAGCGGTTTTTATAATGGTATTTCGCTGATTTTCATCTATTTTAATACCCATTCCCCAAGCCAGAACGAAATCATAATTTTTCAATTTATCAAGCTGGTCTAGCGGCACTTCTTCGAATTTGATGAAGCTGTCTTCATTGGACAGCGCCATATTGGACACTTGGTAATTTGGGAAATTTACCAATGCTATGCGAGTAGCAGAAGCCCATTTGCTCCATGCGAAGTATCCCAAAGAAACGGCAAGAAGTCCTAATATAATGGATAAAATTCTTTTTTTATTTTTCATAATTTGTTTAATTTTTATCGTTGATTTTCAGTGTTATAACTCTTTGATTAAATCTTTTGTAAAAATATGAAAACTTATAAAGGATTCTAAAAAGGAAAGGGTATCTGCCCTTGTCATAATCACTCATAAAGTATTCATTTTCAATGTGTATTTTGGAATTCCAAACTTCCATTTCTTTAGAATTTAGAAGAGACCATTTGAATTCTGGGCGTGTTTTTCCCTTCATTGTTCCTAATGAATCATGCTTTTTTGAATTTCCAACCAAGGAAAAAGCCAGCATATCAAATACTACGGTAACCTCTTCAAAATGAGCGCACAAAGAATCAAAAAAGTTCTGAACATCTTTTGGGTCAAAATACATCAAAACACCTTCTATTATGAGTAAAACGGGCTTTTTGTGAGCTTTTACTATTTCTATCCATTTGTAATCAAATAAAGATAGCGAAATAAATGTATTTGTTTCATTTTCAGTGAATAAATGCCGACGAAGTTCAATTACTTCTGGTAAATCAAGGTCGTACCAATGGGTGATTTTAGGCGAACCAATACGCTGATAACGAGCATCTAACCCTGAGCCTATCTGCACCACTACCGCATCAGGGTGTTTTTGGATGAATTTTTGGGCTTCGTTATCGATTAAATTTGCTCTGATACAGACTCCAGCCTGAGAAAATTTAGCAGATTTAAATTTAGAAAAATCGTAATCAATTTTATTGATGATTTCTAAAGCTTTTTCATCATAAAGCAGAGCATTGGAAGGTTTTTTTCGTGTTTCTTCCGCCTTTGCCCAAAGAGTGATGAGCATGGTTTCTGGAACATCTTGTAATCGGTTGGTCGAAAATTTATTTTCCATTTTTGGAATCTTTATGGTGTTGAAAATGATTTAGTTATGCTCCGTGTCTTGAACTTTTTTATTGAAATTCCATTTTAAGCCAAGATAAAATGTCCTTCCGATATCCACGGAGGAGTAGAAGCCTACTTTGTCCGCAGTGTAGTCGAAAATATTATTAATTCCACCCGTCAGAGTAAAGCCCATCGGAAGCTTTAAAGCCAGCTGCAGCCGCCAGATAGAGTAGGGCGCATAGCTGACGAAAGAACTGCTATCATCATCATATATTTTAGTTTGGCTGAGGTATTTCCCGCTGATGATGATACTTGGAATGTAATATTTAGCCGAAGGAATGTATTCCGCCTTGAAAGTCAGCGTGTGCGGGCGGTTTTCGGATCTTCTTTTTCCGATGTCGTAGTAGGAATAAGAACCTTTGAAATGGAAATTTCTATTCAGTTTGTATATCGCTGATACTTCGGAACTTAGCACATCTGTGTTTCCGTGGAAATTGACATGGCGAAGGGTGTCCCCGATGTTTCCTCTCAGGTTGATTTTATCCTTTATTTTTGAATATTGAGTGATGAAAGTTAGGTTCAGTTTTTTAAAGTTAAAATCAATGGAAATATTGAAATTATCGCTTGTTTCAGGTCTTAAATTTTTGTTCCCCATAAGCTGGAATCCTCCTCCCCAAGGGTGGAACCAGTTGGTATAGAGTTCTTTAAGCGTGGGCGAACGGAACCCGCCTGAATATCCAGCGCGGATGGTCATCGTTTCATCAAATCTATACATTCCCGACAGGCGGAAAGTGAAATATTGTTTAAAAATAGAGTGATAGTCCATTCTGGCGCCTGTAACGAGCGTCACAGCGGGATTTATCACCCAGTCCTGCTGTGTGAATGCGGAGTAAGTCTGGGCGTTTTCCCTGCCTCCTGTGTTTTCGTTTTTGAACATGAAACTCAGTAGTTTTTCTGAAAGCACCTCGCCGCCAGCTACAAGGGTATGTTTTTTAAACAAATTCTGATTGTATTGGGAGCTGGTTCTCCATATTTCATTTTCGTAGACTTTTTCGTCTTCTTTGAGCAGTTTGTAATATTTAAATTTGTCATACCTGTCAAATGCCCCAGAGATGCTTAGATTTTGATTTTCATTGAATTTAAAGTTGGTTTTTAGCCCAATGTTATAATTGTAATAATGGTCTCTTACCTTTTGGCTTGAAGGGTCACCACCATTTCTCTCACTGAAATAAAATCCTGGTGTGAGGGCGATGTCGATTTTAGGGCTTAGATTGAATGTCAATTTAGGATTAAAGCCATAGTTGATAAATCCAGCGACATTGAGTTCGTTGTATTTTTCTGTAATTATTTCATTTCCAAAAGGGTCTGTTTGCTTTTCTAAAGTCGGGACTCTATCCTTGATGATGTATGGAGTCCTCATTTTGTAGAAAGAAGCAAGGCTGAGGCTTCCCCATTTTTGTTTCGTTCCTATGGAGAGATTTGCCTTGTGGTCTCTGCTGCTGTCGTAGAGGTAGCCAGCATTGATGTCCAGCGGACTTTTAGAGTCTTTGGTGATGATGTTGATCACTCCACCGATGGCATTAGAGCCATAGAGCGAGGAGGAAGCTCCTTTTATGATTTCTATCCGTTCGATGTTGTCTATATCTATCCTTTCGTAGTCTATGTTATCAAAGGTTTCGCCTGCCATTCTTTCGCCGTTCATCAGAAAAAGAACATATTTCCCGCCGAATCCCATCATGTTGATATTAGGACTTCCGCCATTGTATGTGAAATTGATGCCTGAAAATTCGTTTTCCAAGAATGTTTTGAAATCGGTGGACTGAGATTTTTTAATATCTTCAGAGGTGATCACTTGTACAGTGATAGGGACATTTTTTAGGTTTTTCTTTGTTTTGGTAGCGGTGACAATTACTTCTTTGATTTCTGTTTCTTTTTTGTCAACCTTTTTTTTCTCCTGCTGCCCATACAGAGGAATGCTGGTAATAAGTGTAAGGAAAAAAAATTTTCTTAACATATTATTTTTTTGTTTTAATAAAAATAAGATTGCCACAAAACTATATGGCAATCCTATTCATAATTTTATTTAGAGTATTGGAAAACACTATAAAGCATGATTAGAACTTCCCATCTGAACTAAGCACATACTTGAATTTAGGATGTCCTCCTTTATTTTTTGCATCAAGATAATCAACAACTTGGAGTTTTACATATTCTCCTTTAGCTGTTTTTACTACATATACCCATTTGTTAACTGTGTATGGAGACTTACCTTGTGCAGCTAATGCAGGATCATAAGCTACATACCCATTTACACTCTTCATTCCTCCAGAGATAATGCTGTTGTAAGATAACTCAGTATCTACTGGTGGATAGCCAAGTTGTACAGTTTCCTTTTTATCATCAGCTGTATAACCAGTAGTAGGAGCTTGTTTTAGTGCGCTAAGCTCTTTACTATCAGTTTTGAATACTCCTCCATTTCCATTTCCAGAAACTCCACTATTAGTCTTAATATAATATCTTTGGAAAGCGATGTCCCAAGTAAGATCATTCTTAGGGTCAGTCACCGTTACTTCTGTCCCTTTTTCAAAAGAGAAATATTTCCATGTTCCAGAGGCGCTGGCATCTACTGTCGCTTCTTTTGAATTGTCAGTTACATTTGGAGTAACTTCATTGTTATCATCTCTACTACAAGAAGCCAATGTCAAAGCTCCAAATACCAAACTTAAAAATACTTTTTTCATAACTAAACTTATTTAAAATTTCTGCAAAGATAAATAAATCTTATTTATACTAAATAAAAATAAGAACATGATTTTTATCATGTTTTTGGAAAAATGAAATTCAGGAAAAAAAAGAATAAAACCAAAAAGAACCCTAATTTTGTACGAGATATGAAATTTAGATTTAGTTTAAAATATTTTCTCCTTTCTCTGCTGATTTTCAGCGTGGAAGTGTTCATTGCTACCATTCTGAAAGACTGGTATTTCGTGAGGGCTTTTGTGGGAGATATTTTAGTGGTGGTTTTGGTTTATACGCTTATAAACTCGTTTTTCGAATGCAGAAATAAAAACAAATTACTGTTTTTTGTCTTTATTTTTGCGGTTTTTGTGGAAATGTTGCAGTATTTCAAGCTTGCCGAAAAATTAGGCTTCCCAAAAGGAAGCCCAGCCTATATTATAATAGGAAATTATTTCTCGTGGGAAGATATTTTGTGCTATGCAATAGGTTGTTTATCAGTGTTTTTTATCAATAAAATATTTAGAATAAAATAGATTAAACCTCTTCCCAATGTTTGTCTATTAAATCCATCAGAAAATCAGGGCATCGGATGATTTTTTGTGTCTGCGCATCAAGGAAAAATAGAATGGTAGAGGCTTCGGTGAGTTTTTCTCCTTCGGAATTGAAAATCTCGTATTGAAATTCTATTTTTGCGGTAGGTTTTTTTGTGATTTTGGTGTGGATGTAGAGCAGGTCATCGTATTTTGCTGGGCGAATATATTTTATTTTATATTCCGAAACGGGAAGCCAAATTCCTCTTTTTTCTATCTCATTGTATGAAATTCCGATAGCACGAAAAAGTTCAACTCGGGCAACTTCCAGATACTCAGCATAGTTACCATAGTAGACATATTTCATAGGGTCGGTTTCTCCGTAACGAACTCGTAATGAGTGTATTATGTTAATCATTTGTTAAAATTTTAAACTTCATACAAATATATTTTTAAAAAACCAATAGAGCAAAAATTTTTTTTAAAAATTAAATTTTTCATATTTGCGACACACAATTTCGGTTAGAAATTTTCTAAAAAAATCAAATTAATTTTAACCATAAATTCAAAGATATAAATGGAAAGGAATTTAGAAACAATGTGGGAGAATTGTCTCTTTTTTATGCGGGATAATCTTGCCTCTTCGGAGGAAGGGTCAGACCTTAAAAAATTAGAGGATTCTTTTGCCTTATTGTTTGATAAGGTTCGTCCATTATCTTTTGTGGATGGTAATCTCACTTTGGGAGTTCCTAGTAACTTCTACAAAGAATATATAGAGGAACATTACATTTCTCTGCTTTCTGTCGCCCTAAAAAAGTATTTTGGTAAGGGAATAAAACTTTGGTATGCTGTAGCAGAAAAAGGGCAGGAAAAAGAAAAAAAGGAAGTAACCTATAAGGCTATGAACCTACAAACTCCTAAAAAACAGGAAGTAATGCCTCCTTCTTTCATAGGGAAAGGGAATAATCATTTTGCGATACCTGGGATTAAAAAAGTAAATGTGGAGTCAAATCTGAATCCTACATTGTCTTTTGAAAATTTTATAGAAGGAGAGAGTAATAAATTTGCTTTCACTGCTGCAAAGGCTATTGCAGATAGACCAGGGCAGACATCTTTTAACCCACTTTTCATTTACGGAGGTGTGGGAGTTGGGAAAACTCACATAGCTCACGGGATAGGTCTGGAAGTTAAAAACAAATTTCCAGATAAGATAGTGGTTTATGTCCCATCGGAGAAGTTTATTCAGCAGTTTATCAATGTAGCGAATACCAAAAATCCTGAGAAAAGAGCAGAATTTGCTAATTTTTACCAAATGGTGGATGTCCTCATTATAGATGATATTCAGTTCCTTTCAGGTAAAAAAGCAACGCAGGATACATTCTTCCATATTTTTGACCATTTACACCAAAATGGGAAGCAGGTCGTTCTGACTTCAGATAAAGCGCCTGTGGATATTCAAGATATCGAAGAAAGAATCGTTTCCCGTTTTAAATGGGGACTTTCTGTGGAAATAAAATCGCCAGATTTTTCTACAAGAAAGAAAATTATCAGTAACAAACTTCAGCGAGATGGTATCCAGCTGAGTGAGGATATAATAGACTTTTTGGCATCGGAGGTTAAATCTAATGTTAGAGAACTTATAGGGGTAATTAACTCAGTTATAGCTCATTCCATGATTTATAAGTCTGATCTTACACTTGATTTATTGAAAGAAACGATTAATAAAATCGCAACCAATAAGGATAAAACAATAAGTATTTCACTGATACAAGATGTGGTTTGTGATTATTTTGGAATTCACAAAGAGCAGCTTCTATCCAAAACCAGAAAAAGAGAAATCGCCCTGCCAAGACAATTAGCAATGTATTTTTCTAAAGAATATACCAATGCTACCTATGCTAAAATAGGCAATGAAATGGGAGGAAAAGACCACACTACGGTGATGCATGCTTACAATACTATCAAAGATTTTTCTAAGATAGATAAAGAAGTAAAGAAATACATCAAAGATTTAAAGGAAAAAATATTTGCGTAGATAAATAAAGTTATTTTATGAACAAAAGAAGGATTTTAACTCGTTAAAATCCTTCTTTTGCTAAAAACGCAGAAAAAACTTATATTAGCAAAATAAATAATTATTAACTTTTGAAAAAATAACCAAAATGAACGAAATAGCGCAAAATATAGCAGAAATAAAAGGCAGAATGGCAGAGGCTTGTAAAAAAGCTGGAAGAAATCCAGAAGAGGTAAAACTCCTTTTGGCGACAAAAACCGTTCCTGCGGATAGAATAAAACTGGCTCTGGCTACGGGAGAAACCTTGATAGGTGAGAATAAAGTGCAGGAGCTGAGAGATAAATACGAAGAATTAAAGGAAGTCCCTCATACTAAGCATTTTATAGGGCATCTGCAGACCAATAAAATCAAAGATATTCTAAAAGCAGAGGTGACGTGTATAGAGAGTTTAGACCGCTGGGATGCGGCTGAAAAACTACAGCAACGCCTTGAATATGAGGATAAAACCATTGAAGTTTTGATTCAAGTGAATACTTCTTATGAAGACAGCAAGTTTGGTCTTGATCCAAGTGAAGCGGTGGATTTTGTGAAGAAAGTAGCGACTTTAGACAGGTTGAAAATCAAAGGGTTAATGACTATAGGGCTGTTTAGTGCTGAAATAGAAGAAGTTAGAAAATGTTTTCAGATGTTGAAGAAAATTCAGCAGGAAATCATAGCCGAAAATATTCCAAATGTAGAGATGAAGGAGCTGTCCATGGGGATGAGTGGAGATTTGGAAACGGCGATAGAGGAGGGCTCTACGATTATCCGTGTAGGGACTGCTATTTTCGGGAAGAGAGAGTACCCAGACAGCCACTACTGGCCTGAAAACAATAGTTAAAGTATATTAAATTTTATAGATCACAAAGGGAATTTTTTAACTTTGATAAGTTGAAAAATTCTTTTTTTATTTAATCAATTGATACACAATATTATGCTATTTTTACTTCCTGCTTATTTATCAGAAAATTCGCCGATTGAGTATTTTGCTCCTGCTGTTAAGGAATATATTATGAACTTGGATTATTTTTTCGTAGAAAATGAAAAAACGGCTAGAAAAGTCATCAAGTTTTTCGCTCCTGAAAAGAAACAATCCGAATTGAAATTATTTCTTTTGGACAAATATTCAGAAACATCGGATTTAAAGGAAGCCCAAGAATTGATGAAAAAAGGGACGGATTTTGGGCTGCTTTCGGAAGCTGGACTGCCGTGCATTGCAGATCCAGGGAATATTATGGTAAAATGGGCGCATAAAAATGGTATCAAAGTGGTACCTGTGAATGGGCCGAGTTCTATCATTTTAGCGCTGATTTCCAGTGGGTTTAATGGGCAGCAGTTTGCTTTTCACGGTTATCTTCCGATAGACAAAGATGAGCGGAAAAATAAAATCCGACAGCTGGAAAAACAAGTGCAGGAAACAGGATATTCGCAGATTTTTATGGAAACGCCTTACCGAAACCAAAGGCTTTTGGAGGATTTGTGTAAGTTTTTGTCCCCGCAGACAGCGCTCTGCATAGCGGCGGATATTAACAATCCAGAGACAGAATTTATAAAAACTCTTCCCATAAAGGAATGGCAGAAAGAAGAAATAGATTTGCATAAAATTCCTGCGATATTTGTTTTAGGGCAATGAAAAAGCTGAAAATTTTATTTTGTATTTTCTTTTTTGCGATTCAGATTTCTGCTCAGCAATTTTTCTTTGGAAAGGTAACCACAGAAGAAGGAATAGTGCTGGAACAGGTTCTGGTAATTAACATGAGAAGCAAAGAGCAGGTGTATACCAGCAGTAATGGGGAGTTTAAGATAGCTGCCAATATTTCGGATGAGTTTCGTTTCGTTAAAAAAGGTTATGATAGGATATCTCATATCGTGAAATCTGCTGATTTTGATAAACATATTTTACTGCAAATGAGGAAGTCAGAAACTATTATAAATGAAGTGGTTATAATTCCAAAAAGTAAAATAGACAGACTGAAAAAGGATATAGAAGTTCCTACTGTGAAGAAAGGGACAGTATTTAAACCTAAACCAGCAAAATGGAAAGATGTTGTTAAAATAGCGCCTATTCCTATAGCGATTGCATTTGATATAAACGCTTTTGAGGAGTTGATGACAGGGAATGCGAGGAGAAAGAAAACCCGTTATAAATATGAAGAAATGCAGGCTGATATCTTGCAGGTGAAAGAATTTTTAGGAGAAGAATATTTTATAGAAAATAAAATCCCAAGCGAGAGAATTCATGAGTTTTTAGAGTTTTCTATTATTGAGAAGCCAGAAATTAAGAAACATATGAAAACTGGTAACCAAACTCAAATCATGATGATTTTGGAGGAATTGTTTCCAATCTATCATAAAAGATTGGAAACGAATAATATAGATAATAAAAATGAATAAAATAATATACATAGTGGCGCTTTTTTTCAGTGTTTTGGGATTTTCGCAGAGTATTTCGGGAAAAGTGGAGACAGAAGAAGGTTTGTCTATAGCTAATGTGTTGGTTATCAATCTAAAAACTAATGAAAAGGTTAATACAGATGAAAATGGGAAATTTACTATTTCGGCGAAATTGCAGGATGAAATTCGTTTTGTAAAGAAAGGTTATGACAGAGTGTCTCATGTTGTGAAATCTGCTGATTTTGACAAACATATTTTACTGAAAATGAGGAACTCAGAAACTATTATAAATGAAGTAGTTATAATTCCAAAAAGTAAAATAGACAGGCTGAAAAAGGATATAGAAGTCCCTACTGTGAAGAAAGGTACGGAATCCAAGCCCAAACCAGCAAAATGGAAAGATGTTCTCGCACTTGATATAGACGCCTTTGAGGAACTAATAACAGGGAATGCGCGGAGAAAGAAAACCCGCTATAAATATGAAGAAATGCAGGCTGATATCTTGCAGGTAAAGGAGTTTTTAGGAGAAGAATATTTTATAGAAAATAAAATTCCAAGCGAGAGAATTCATGAGTTTTTAGAGTTTTCTATCATTGAAAAACCAGAGATTAAAAAACACATGAAAACTGGTAATCAGACTCAGGTTATGATGATTTTGGAGGAAATGTTCTTGATTTATTATAAAAGATTGGAAATGAATAATATAGATAAGAAAAATGAATAAAATAATATACATAACGGTACTTTTTTTCAGTATTTTGGGATTTTCACAGAGTGTTTCAGGAAAAGTGGAGACGGAAGAAGGTTTGTCTATTGGTAATGTATTGGTTATCAATCTAAAAACCAATGAAAAAGTAAATACAGATGAAAATGGAAAATTCACCATTTCAGCAAAGTTGCAGGATGAAATTCGTTTTGTGAAGAAAGGCTATGACCGAGTGTCTTATATTGTGAAATCTGCTGATTTTCAGGAAGAAAAATATTTTAGACTGCAAAAATCCACAGTGACAATAGAAGAAGTGGTTATCAGCAGGCTGAAACTAACGGGAAATCTTGCCAAAGACTCCAAAACTTTGGATAAGGAAGATGTGAATGCAAAAATTCAAAAATCGCTGGGAACAGAAACCATTGAAAAACAAGTGCGAAGCATTTCTGGTTCTGCGGGAATTAGTTTTAATATGGCCTCATTGCTTGCAGGAAAGAAGAAAAAAGAGCAAAAACAGCGGCTGGAAAAATATGAACAATTCCAGAATAACGCCACATGGATAAGTGAAAGAGTGGATTCAGAATATTTCATCAGCAAGGGAATTCCAGAGATGAAAGTAGCAGAGTTTATTCAGTTTTCTCTGACACAAAAACCAGAAGTAGCGGGATACATCAAAACCAATAATTTCCCTAAAATAATGACTGCGCTAGACCAGCTTATTCCTGTTTATCTCAAAAAAATAGAGAAAAAAACAATATAATTTTTTTAAAATTTAACTTTAAGGCTTTAATTTAATCTAAAGAGTAAAATAGGATTTGAATTCAAGTTTCATAACTGAAAATAGGAAAAACAATAAAGTTTAATTTAAAAACGGAGAAACCACATAGATTTTATTTATGTGGTTTTTCATTTAAGAAAGTTTAACTTTGCAAAAAATATTAAATCCAAATGGCAAAAATTATACGAATTCATCCAGAAAATCCACAGGAAAGACAGATAAATGAAGTGGTGGAAACCCTGAAAAAAGGCGGATTGATAGTCTATCCATCAGACACGGTGTATGCTCTGGGATGTGATATCAATAACCTGAAAGCGATGGAAAAACTAGCCCAGCTGAAGGGAATAAAATTAGAAAAGTCCCATTTTTCCATTATTTGTAATGACTTGAGCCACTTGTCAGAATTTACAAAACCGATAGAAACTTCCACATTCCGATTTTTGAAAAGTAAACTCCCTGGAGCATTTACCTTTATTTTAGAAGCCAATAAAAACTTGCCTTTGGCTTATAAAGGACACAAAACCATAGGAATACGCGTTCCAAATCATTCCGTGCCACAGATGATAGTGGAAAATCTCGGCAACCCGATAGCATCCACTTCTATAAAAGATGATGATGAGGTGATAGAATATTCTACCGACCCAGAGCTTATAGCCGAAAAATACGATAAAAGCGTGGATATTGTGATAGATAGCGGCTGGGGAGAGCTGGTGCCTTCTACGATAGTAGATGTGACGCAGGGAATACCAGAAATTGTCCGACAGGGAAAAGGCGAATTATAGGAAATAAAAAAACTCTCGTATTTGCGAGAGTTTTTTGTTTATTATAAAAATTCTATATTCTTAGAATGAGGAAGAATTCCTTTGACATCGTAAACAATGCCGTTTTGGGATAGGAGTTTAGATAAGTCTAAATCCAAGAATTCTTTGTGAGCAACACCAAGAACTACTGCTTCGTATTTATCTGAAGGAAGTGTTTCTAGGCTTTCTATTCCGTATTCGTGTTTTACTTCGCTAGGATTAGCCCAAGGGTCGTAAGTAGTCACTTTAACCCCAAAATCCTCCAAAGCAGAGATTACATCGATGATTTTAGTATTTCTGACATCAGGGCAGTTTTCTTTGAAAGTTACTCCCAGCATGAGTAATTTAGCTCCGTTGATTTGGATATTTTTCTTAATCATTGCTTTTACCACTTGCTCAGCAACATATTTTCCCATAGAATCATTCATTCTTCTTCCTGCCAAGATGATTTCTGGATGGTAGCCATATTCCTGAGCTTTTTGAGCCAAATAATATGGGTCTACACCGATGCAGTGCCCACCTACAAGACCTGGTTTGAAAGGAAGGAAATTCCATTTCGTTCCAGCGGCTTTCAGCACATCGTGAGTGTTGATATCCATTAGGTTAAATATTTTAGCCAATTCATTCACGAAAGCAATGTTGATATCTCTTTGTGAGTTTTCAATCACTTTGGCAGCTTCGGCAACTTTAATTGTTGGAGCAAGGTGCGTACCTGCTGTAATCACAGAAGAGTATAAGTCATTCACCACTTTACCGATTTCTGGAGTAGAACCAGAAGTTACTTTTAGGATTTTCTCTACGGTGTGTTCTTTGTCTCCTGGGTTGATTCTTTCAGGAGAATAACCAGCGAAGAAATCTACATTGAATTTAAGTCCAGAAACTCTCTCTACCACAGGGATACAGTCTTCCTCAGTAGCACCAGGGTAAACCGTAGATTCGTAGATGACAATGTCGCCTTTTTTAATCACTTTTCCTACCGTTTCACTCGCTTTTACAAGTGGAGTAAGGTCTGGGCGATTGTTTCTATCCACAGGCGTAGGCACGGTGATGATGTATACATTGGCATCTTCTATATCTTTTAGGTCAGCAGAGCAGAAAAGCCCGTTGGTACTAGTATTGAAAGGGTTTTCTTTAACCAAGGCTGATTTTAGAAGGTCATCAGACACCTCCAAGGTTTCATCATGTCCTGCGTTTAGTTCTGTGATTCTTTTTTGGTTAATGTCAAAGCCTACCACAGGGAACTTAGTGGCAAATAATCTTGCCAATGGCAGTCCTACATAACCAAGTCCAATAATTGCTATTTTATGATTCATATTATATATTTTTATATTTATTTTACACCTTTAAAAATTCTATGATACAGATATCCCCATATAGTAGGGTGGTACCAGAGGATAGATTCTAGATTTCTTTCTTTTTGGGAAAATAGTGTTCCGTTGAAAAAGTTTTCTATTGCTTTTGTGAGCAGTTTGATGCCACTAGCCAGCTGAATAAGAGGATATGTTGAGAAATTATCTTCTTTTGTGATTGTGATGTTTTCTTGGTATATCACGCTTCCTGTGTCTATTCCTTTATCCACGAAATGCACCGTAACTCCATTGTTTTCAGCATCATTATTTACCAATGCCCAGTAGGCTCCATGAACGCCCCTATACTTAGGTGTGATGCCCGCATGAGTATTGATAAAAGGACATTCTACAGCAGAAAGCACTTTTTCAGATATGATTCTTGTCCCATTTACGATGATTAAATCAGGATTTATTTCCTTCAATAATTCTATAGTTTTTTTTGAATTTACAGATGAAACATTTATCGTTTTATCATTGGGAATTTCCGCAGCATTCATGTCGTTTGCCTTCATGATTTCATTTCTTCTCTTTTTAGATGTGCTACCTAAAAAATTCCCGATAATCAGCTGGAATAAAATCTGTCCCACAACGGTAAAAATACCCAATCTTTTTATCCTTCTTTTGATAAATTTTTTGGTATTTTCTTTGTCTTCCACAATGATTTTTTCAATGCCGAATTGACTATCCAATGCATTGAAAACGATTTTTGAGGAATCACCCTTTCCCGCTAAAATAACGATTTTTTTACCTTTCATTTTTCATCTTTGCTGCCAAACTACTCATCGTGTAGCTTTGGAAATTATACTTTTTATTTAAAAATTTATAATGCTGCAGGATTTTTTCTAAAAACTTAAAATTCTCCTCCATATTAGCCCCAAAATTATGAGGATGCCACCATAAATGGTAGGTTAGATTGTTTTTAGCAGCAAAGGTCATGCTTGCCTTTATTCTTTTTAGCCTTAAACTTTCCAAAAAACTCAGCTTTGATGAAAATGGTCTCAAGAAACGGCTTGATGGAATATTTACTGGAGTTCCTTTTTTTATGTAATCATCTGAATAACAGTTATGTCCAGAAATATTAATGTAAGAATCCATCAGCCTGAAAGCTCGCCGAAATAGACTTTCGTTTTCACCACTTTTGGCTTTATACAGCCAAGAGAGCTCATTCCCTCTGTAACAAGTAATTCCCAGCTCGGAGCATACCTGTAAGTATTTGTCATTGAACTGGTTTCGTGGGAAAATCAGCGATGTTATCTCTATTCCTTGTTCTTTTGCTACTTGCACCGCCATTTTAGTATCTTCTCTGAAAGATTCCAGCGTTTGTCCTTTTTCTAAACAATAGTAATGGGAAAAAGTGTGGGTGCCGATTTCCTGCTCTGGATATTTTTTGATTTCATCAATGAGCTGTGGAGCAAAATGATATTTATCTTGGTTAAAATCACTGCCCAGACTCTCGAAATAAGAGTTTTCGTAGGGCGAAAGCGATTTGTCTTCGTATTGAGGTTTGATAGAAGGTAAATTCGCTAATAATTCTTCTTTGGTCTTGAAAAAAAGAAAACCAACAGTAGAAAAAGTACCACAAATGGCATATTTTCTAAATAATTCCAGTGTTTGAGGAATTACTTGATGGACATTCAGAATGTTTTGCCCATAGTCATTAATGGTTCTTTTGTCCCGAACGCCCCACATGAGCTCAAAATCCAAAGAAATTACAAATTTACCCGTTTTCATTCTTATTTATTTTAAATTTTCCCAATACCAATCTACAGCCTCTTTCAGACCTTGTGCGAAGATGTGGCTCGGCTGGTAGCCTAGATTTTTTTGAGCTTTTTCTATACTCGCCAATGAGTGAGGAACATCGCCCTGTCTGTTTGGACCATGGAGAATTTCCACTTTTGCGATTTTATTATCATAGGCAGAAAGGTATTCTTTCAGCAGTTCAGCCATTTCTTTGATGGTTGTTCTATCGCCCACGGCTGTGTTGTATATTTGATTTAGAGCCTCTTCTTTGTCAGTGATTAAGGCTAATAAATTCATCTGAATTACATTATCAATGTAAGTAAAATCCCTTGAATAAGTACCATCACCATTGATAGTTGGCGATTGGTGGTTGATTAGCTGGATTACGAATTTTGGAATTACCGCAGCATAAGCGCCATTTGAGTCTTGTCTTCTTCCAAAAACATTAAAATATCTTAGTCCTATCGTATCAAAATTATAAACTCTTTTGAAAACATCGGCGTAAAGCTCATTCACATATTTCGTGATAGCATATGGAGAAAGTGGTTTTCCGATGATGTCTTCTACTTTTGGTAAGGATGTAGAGTCGCCGTAAGTAGAGGAACTAGCCGCGTAAACAAGTCTTTTTACTCCTGCATCTCTAGCTGCTATGAGCATATTTAGGAAACCGCCCACATTCACATCATTACTCGTAATAGGGTCATTGATGGAACGAGGAACAGAGCCAAGAGCAGCCTCGTGCAGGACATAATCTTGTCCATCACAAGCTTTTTTACAAGTTTCTAAATCGCGGATGTCACCTTCAATCAAAGTAAATTTTTCATTTTTGAGAAAAGGCTCAATGTTATGTCTGTGTCCCGTAGCAAAGTTATCCAAAACTGTAACCACAGCTCCTAATCCTAGTAGTTTTTCCACTAAATTAGAACCGATGAAACCAGCGCCGCCAGTGACTAATATTTTTTTATTTTCTAGTTTTTCTTTGAAATTCATCTTTTAAGTTTTTTTATTATATGTAATATTTTCTTAGAATATTGCAAAGATACGATTCTTTATTGGTTAAGTTTCGTTCTTTGAAATAATTTTCTACATCGGGAATGTTTATTTCGTAGCCAGAACCCGCTTTTATGAGAATAAGTTGAGGTTCTATATCTAGTTCTTTTTCAATGATTTCAAGAATTTCAATGATAGAATAATTGAAAGGATAAGCGATATTGACCACTTTATTAAAATTCTGATAATTGATAACTTGGAGAACTAAATTTTTAATATCCTCAGTATCAATGATATTTCGGGTTGCTTTTGTGTGGACATTTATTTTTTGATGGTTTCTGACAGAACGAACCAAATAGTTCATTAGTAGATTGGGATTTCCTCCTTTTCCAACGGCGTTGCTTAGCCTTAAAATTAGATATTTTGGGCAGTTTTCAGCGATGATTTGTTCCATTCTTAGTTTATGCAGAACATACTGGCTGTCAGCCTTTGAGGAATCATAGATGCTGCAGGTGGAAAAATAGACAAAAAGTTTGTCAGAATTTTGTGTGAAAGTTTCCCTGATTAGGTCTTCTTCTCTTTGAAATTCAGATAGTTCTGTCTCCAAGGAGTTAGAAACTCCAGATGCGAAAAAAATAACATCTTCTCGGTCTACATCGTAGAATAGAGAAGCGATAAGTCCATTTCCTACAATCATTTTTTGGTGTTTTTTAGTAAAATATTTATTGGATTATCGGGAAGAGTGTCAAAATTGACTAAATTTTCTGAGGTATCAAAGACCTTAGAGTTTTTGTCTTCATTAGATTTATCAGAAATGAAATGATAATTTTTGGTAATATTTTTAGTTTTGATATTATTCATCTGACTAAACAAATGTAAAAAATCTGTTCCGACTCTTCGTTTACTTATTCTTTTAATTGTTTGGTTTTCAGTTTTTTCCTTTTCTTTGTTCCAAATTATAAAAGGCACTTCATAAGCCTCTTTTATTGGTTTTTGGCTATGGAGCATAGATTTTCCATCGGTATACTGACCATGGTCACTGAAATAGACCAAACTAAAAGGTTTTTCGGTTTTTTCTAAATTATTATATATTTCTTTTAGGAAAGAATCAGTGTTTTTTATACTTTTATTATAGCAAGAAATTTCTTCGGATAGGATGAATTCATCATATTTGTTTTCCGTTCTATCACAAGCGTATGGGTGAGAGCCCTGCATATGAATTACGATAAGTTTTGGTTTCGAAGATTTCTTAGAAATAGCATCCATGAAGAAAGGCAACATCTCTGTATCCATAGGATTTTGTCCTGTTTTGCCATCACCTTTTCTTAGAAATGTAGTAAAATTGCTATGATTGGCAATTACGGTAGTAGGCGAGTTGTGATGCCCTACAACTCCTTGATTAGAAATCCAATGGGTTTCGTATCCTATGGCGTTAGCAAGGGAAACGATATTGTTATTTAGTTCATATTTCTTTAAATTATCTTCTTTCACTAAAGCCAAAGTTCTGCTCAAAGACATCACTGTTTTGGGTGCTATGGAAATATAATTATCAAATAGGAAAGGCGCAGAACTATTGATAAAAGGCGTGTTTTCTATAGGAAAACCATAAACATGAAGAAAATCTCGCCTTACACTCTCTCCGATTACGATGACAAAATTATCTTTCAGAGAAACTTCACTTGGATTCTCAATAACCCAAGAGGAAGGCTTTTTGGATTCTTCTATCATGTAGTCATGGTCTTTCTTTACCGAATATAACTGATTGATAACTAAAGCTGTTCGTTTTAGAGGAAGCACATTGAAATAATCATCTATCACACCTAGTCTTAGCCCATATTGTAATATTTTTTTTGTAGGAAGTGCAATCAAAACTAAGAATAAAACAGGAGTAATGAACCGAATGTTTAGTTTCTCATAATTTGTTCGTAATAGAACAATGGTAAAAACTAACAATGCAGAAAGCATGATAAAAATACTTATCGGAAGTATCTTGATGTAAGATATAGCCTCGGCAGAATCTGTATAAAGAATGGAGGCTATATAACTGAAAGTAGGCTCTCCATAAACTTTTAGGGTAGGGTAGATGAAAAAAGTGACAAATAGCGAAAAAATAACACCTATTTTGAAAACGAATCTATGCAACTGAGCCAGAAAAACATAAAATATAAATAGTGAGAAAATATAGAGTGCTTTTGATAGCAGCTTGCTTTCTATGGGAAACAGCATCCAGCTCTGGAAAACAGAGTAGATGAATAATAGAAAATAAAAAACATATTTTTTTATCATTTTGTTCTTCGGTTGTATTTAGATTTTAATAATTCTGATAGACTTGTTTCATTTAAAAATTCAGAAAAAGCCACTCCTCCCTTTTCTGAGTTGTGTGATATATCAGCGAAATAATCGCGCTCTATTCCGCCCCATCTTTGGCTGAAATTAAAAGCGGAAGCGTCTATAAAATCTATATTTGGATAGTTTTTATAGTAAAATTCTAAAAATTCTTTCCTGTTGTATTTTAGATAATCTTTGTCATAAATATGTTTTGGCAAGTTCACAAAAACTAGGTGAATATTTTGCTCTTTACATAATTTGACTATTTTATCCAGATATTTAGTTTGATAAACAGGAATATGGGTTTCTTCTTTTGATTCGTAGTAGTTTTCCTGGTATTTTTTTAAGTTGGGTGTATAACCTCCAAAACTTATTGTATCGTTTTTAAATAAATGAAGAGTTTCTTTTCCTAAACCTGTCCAAGATTTGATGTAGATACTTGGATTTCCTAAAAATAAATCCTTTTGTCCTTCCATATCTATGAAGGGAAGATATCTTTCTCGTCCTTCCGCGCCTACGGCTTCATATTCGTTATTGATAAGATTGGACGGCGAAAAGTTAATAAGAACAGTATCTACTTTTTGTGTTTTCATAAGTTGTTTCAACTTGAAATAGGTGAAAAGATAAGCCTCTCCTCCCTGTGAGTAGTTTTCGTATCGAGTCGCTATTTTGGGATTTATCGTTGCCTTTCCAGTTGAATCTCCTAAAAAAGGAATTCTGCTGGTCTGTGGCGTTTTGAACATAAAACAGTAAAAAACTATAGATAAAACCAAAATAATGGCAACAGCTCCAGCAAGCAAAAATAGATTATGAATAAATTTTTTCATCTTTTAAAATTGGAAATATATAAATTCAGCTTCCTTTCCATGGAACCAAATAATCAGTAAAGTTAGGAAAATATAAATCATCCAGCGGAATGGTCTTTTTACCTTATCTTCGAATTTTAGAGGGAAAAGTCGGTCTCTCATCAGCCATTCGAAAACGAACATAATAGCGATAAAGAAAAGCAGGCTCAAATCTCCTCCCATCAATTTCAAAGGATATCCGATGCCTATGTGCATGGTCGTGAACATTTTCTTGATGAAAGAAAAAGCAGCAGAAATACTTTCTGCACGGAAGAAAATCCAGCAGAAGGTAGCCAGCCCAAATGTCAGCACCACTTGAAAAAACTCTTTTAAAGAAGGAAGTATCTTACCTTGTGCTACGATGTCAAGATTGTTTCTATTGGTTTTCATAACGATGGAAGGCATTATGAATAAGGCGTTTAGGAATCCCCAAAAAATGAAAGTCCAGTTTGCTCCATGCCAAAAACCACTCACTAGGAAAATGATAAAGGTGTTACGAATACGCATCCAATCACCTCCTCTGCTTCCGCCTAGAGGGATGTAGAGATAATCTTTGAACCAAGTGGAAAGAGAAATGTGCCACCTTCTCCAAAATTCTGCGATGTCTCTTGAGAAATATGGATAATTGAAATTTCTTAATAATTCTATACCGAACAGCCTTGCCGACCCTAAAGCAATGTCACTATAACCAGAAAAATCACAATAAATCTGAATAGCAAATAAAAACGCACCAAAAGCCAATGTGGTTCCTGTATATTCGGCGTTTGTATAATCATTAAAAATTATGTTAGCATAATGGGCACAATTGTCTGCGATGACCACCTTTTTAAATAATCCCCAAAGGATTTGTCGCATCCCATCCACGGCTTTGTGGTAGTTGAACTCTCTGTTTATCTTTAATTGAGGAAGTAAATGTGTAGCTCTTTCTATAGGACCAGCCACTAAAAGAGGGAAAAAACTTACGAACAAAGCATAGATAACAGGGTCTTTTTCAGGTTCTATTTTTCTGTTGTAAATATCTACTACATAGGACAGTCCGTGGAATGTGTAAAATGAAATACCCACAGGAAGCAGTATTTCCAAAGTCCAAGGATTTACTTTAATTCCTAAACTACTCATAAGTTCGGCAAATGAACCTACAAAAAAGTTATAATATTTGAAAAATCCTAAGAAAGAAAGATTTATCAAAATACTAAGCCAAAACCAAAATCTTCGGGTATTTTTATCTTCAGTTTTTGCAATCTGCAGTCCTGAAAAATAATCTAAAAATGTAGAAAATAACAATAAAAACGAAAATCTCCAATCCCAGCAGGAATAGAAGTAATAGCTAGATACCAAGAGTAATATGTTCTGCCATTTAAGTCGTTTGTTTAATATCCAATAAAGGGAAAAAACGATAGGTAAAAATATCGCAAAACTGATGGAATTAAAGAGCATATTTTAGATTTTTATGTTATAATATTCGGCTACACTTTTATGCCCGATATGCAAAATTATTTCATCACCGATGCCTTCTTGGTTTCCACAAACACACCACTCAGTAGGGAGGTGGTAGGGAGCATATTTCGTGTCATGAGCGGCAAGCCACATGATACGAGAGTTGCGGGAAGGGTCTTTTAGCAAAATATCACAGCAGTTTTGATAATATTTTTCTGCTAATTCATGTCCTTTCCAAAGGGTCATTGGGCTTTGATTATAGGAGTGCCCATAGCCGTGGCTCATGTCTGTGATAGGTTTGGTATCAAGAGACATTTCCATATCTTTTTTGACAAGATTTCTAGGAGTGGCAGCTGCACAAGAGCCAAATAATTCTGTAAGATATATAAGTCTGTATATTTCTTCCGAAAAAACAAACATATCAGAATCTATCAAGCATTTGAAATCTGCTGTGGATTCCAGTAGGGATTTGTATTTATAGTAGCCCGTTACTCTATACATGTATCTAGGATGGTCTTTGTCTAAACCTTCTGGGTGAGCTACTTTTTTTAAGTTTACACCTTCTACATTTAAATCAAAATCCGAATACACTGTATATGTAGCGTTTGGAAAATATTTTTTTAACGAAGACAATGATGGCTCTAGCCTGTCTTGATTGCTCAGTTGATTCCCACCTGCATTTGTGCGGTTTTCTCCAAATTCGCAGAAACAAAACTCTATTGAGATATTTCTGAGATAATCTTTGAGTTTTTCATCTTCTATGACGAAAGGCTTTAGATTTTTATGATTTTGTTCTGGAAATGAGGATTTTATCTTATTGGGAATGGCTTTTTTCTTTCCCAAAAGAACAGAAAAAGCCTCTTGTATTCTATTTATCAATCTGTTAAGCATTACCGAATAATTTTTTGATTTTATTTCTTGCAGGGATTTCTATATACTTATAGGAAATATGAGATGCTATGAGAACTACTATAAATGTTGAGTAAAAGAATAATGAATGATTTTTTAGACCCACCGCACTGAGGATTTTATTTGTGACAATTCCAATAGGTATTTGTAGAAGATAAAAAGCAAAACTAATATCTCCTAAATAGATGAGGTGTTTATTGTTGAAAATCTTCGTTATCCTGCCTGTGTTTAAGGTTATTAACAGCATTAATAATCCAAATGTTATTGAGTGAAAACCATTATGAATAAATAAATTTCTAGTAAGATAGATAAGAAGTATAGTTCCCAAAGTCGCTATGATTACTGCTGTATCATAGCTTCCAGCCTTAAAATTAAATAAATGCATATTTTGAAATATCAATCCAAAAAGTATCCCTACAAGAAAAGAGTTAAGATGTAGAAAAGGATTGTATTTCAAAAAATATCTATCTAGAGAGTTGTATCCTCCATAATATTCCGAAAAATAGAAGATATTCATACCTATCTGACATATCAGCCAAAAAGATAATGTAAATATGGCAATATATTTAAACTTCCATTTTTTGATAATATAATTGAAAATAAAAGGAAACAACAGATAAAAAAACATCTCTACAGATATAGACCATGACGGGACATTGTAGGAAAGGCTCGTTTGTGGTATCCATGCATGAATTAAAAGGGCATTCACAAACAGTGAAGGAATATCAAAATTTACATATTCTAGATAGTTTATGTATTTGAAAAGATTAGCAACTATAGCAAGAAGTAATGTCATTATGTGCAATGGATATATTCTTGCAAGTCTATTTATATAATATTCTTTCGGAGAAATGTGTTCTTTTTTTCCATAAGCCAAAATCATCACAAAGCCAGACAATACATAAAAATAACTAACTCCTAAGTTAAGATGTTCACCGCTTTTTATTTCTCTAAAATGATAAACAAATAATAAAAAAGCCGCAATAAATCTCGTAAATGTAAGTTGAGAAGTGGTCATTGTGTTAATTTTCGTTATGCAAATTTAACAATTCATTTAATATTGACAAAGCCCATATTTAGGCGCATAGGCTTTTAATTATTATATTTGCACAAAAGACATAATAATATGCGTGTTTTTCCCATTGTTTTTACTTGTGATGATAAGTATTTTAAATACACAGATGTAGTAATTACTTCTATATTAAGTAATCAAAATAGAAATGTCCATTATGAAATACATATTCTTACAGAATTCATAAGCGAAGAAAATAAACAAAAAGCTATATCTCAGCTGAGGCCACATAAAAATTTTAGTATAACATTTCATGAGCTTGGAGATATAGATAAAAGTAGTTTTTATCTCAATTCTTATATGTCTGTGAGCACCTATTATCGTTTTTATTTATCAGAAATTTTTAGAAATTATGATAGAATTCTCTATCTGGACAGTGATTTGATAGTAAATGCTGATATTTCTGCATACATAGATATGGATTTTGAGGATAAATTAGCTATTTGCAGCAGTAGTCCATTCATTAAAAATAAAGTTCTTCAGAGGGATGATCCAGATTATCCTATAAGTTATTTCACTGAAGTTCTAAAAATGCCTAATCCAGAGGAATATTTCAATGCAGGAGTGGTGCTTTACAATTTAAAGAAAATGCGGGAAATGGACATTCAGCAAAAACTTTTTGATACACTGAAAGAAATCCCAGAACCGAAACTGCAAGACCAAGATATCTTAAACTCCGTGTTTTCACGAAATGGAGGAGTAAAACTGATATCAAATTTTTATAATAATACAGCCACGATAAGGATTACGCCTAATCGGTTACTTTTGGAAAGTTTAAAGAAAAAAGTAGGAATTAAGGCTAATCATTGGTTCTATATTTACCATTATGTAGGAAAGGTGAAACCATGGCAGCGAGATGGCGTAGATAGTGGGCTTTTCCTTCAATATGCATATAAGTCGCCATTTTTTGATGACATCATAGAAGCCAATCAATTGGGCAAACAAGAACTAATCAAAAAATATAGATTAAACTGGTTGTAGAAGCAGGGTAGAAGGTATTTTATAATTCCTGTAATTCTACCATTTTTTTGAATTTTTCTGAGCTTTTTACCAAGCTTTCAAAATCACCAGAAGCTATGATTTTACCCTTATCCAAAAGATAAATCATATCTACATTTTTTATTGTAGAAAGCCTATGGGCGATGATGATAAGGGTAGTCTGCCCTTGTAGCAGGTCTATGTTGTTTTTGATGTGTCTTTCTGTTTCTGTATCCAGTGCAGAAGTCGCCTCATCTAGTATGAGCAGTTCAGCATCTTTATAAAGTTCCCTCGCGATAGAAATCCTCTGTTTCTGACCACCAGAAATTAGGATTCCATTGTTCCCAAGCTGGGTGTTTTCTTTTTCTGGAAGTTCATTAACAAATTCGGATAAAGAAACTTTTTCAATGGTTTTTCTGAATTTTTCTTTGTTTTCTTCAGATTTTTCTTGCCAAAAAGTGACATTATTAAAGATAGAATCATTGAATATCACGGCTTCTTGTGTGATGTAGCCGAGATGATTTCGGAAAGAATTAAGATTAGTTTTATACAGAGATTTTCCTTCAATGATGATTTCCCCATCATCAGGAGCCTGCAGCCCTGATATGATATTGGCAAGAGTGGTTTTTCCAGCTCCACTTTCTCCGACGAAGGCCACAGAAGAATTTTTCTTTATAGAAAAACTTATATTATCAATGGCTTTTTTCCCTCTGAATGATAATGAAATATTCTTAATGCAGATATCATCAATATTTTCAATATTTTCTTGATAGTGAAGAGGTTCTTTATAATGTTTGAAATCAGCCAATAACCTCTCGAAAGAATCAATCCCAGAAGAATTGGATAAAAATGTATTCCAAGAGTTCTGCATATTTACTAAATGTCCTAACGCTCTGTAAAACAGAAGCAAACTCAAAAGAATGGAAGAAAAAGACTCCCGTAAATAAGAGGTCTGTACGATAATTACTCCTGTGATGATGACAATCGTAAAAGGCTCTCTGAGACTTTCCCCAATGGATGAGATTTTGCCTACAC
This sequence comes from uncultured Flavobacteriaceae bacterium, assembly GCA_963530895.1. Lineage (GTDB taxonomy): Bacteria > Bacteroidota > Bacteroidia > Flavobacteriales > Weeksellaceae > JABCPE02. The sequence continues at coordinate 29,719 of CAUSFO010000011.1, forward strand.
CTAGATTGATTTTTTCTTGTTCGCCTATGTTATCCACTAGTTTTTTTGAAAATAACCGATAGTGGTTTGTCGCTTTTAAATATTTAAAATTATGAAGAATTTGTATCAAAACTGCATTGAAGCTATTCCCTTTACTAGAGAGTAGTGTAGCTTTTTCCTTGGTGTAGCTGTTGATGTATTTATAAAATAAATTGGACAACGATCCTCCAATCGCCACCAAAATAGCAAACTGCCAATTAGCAATAAAAGCAAGGAAAATATAAGTGGCAAGCATGATAATATGCTGTAAATAAACGAAGAAACTCATCAACGCACCGATTACTTTTCCCAATTCACCCACCATCGTGTTTTGGATGCGCCCAGCTTCTAATTTTGTAAATCCGGAATAAGAAAGTTCATTAAGGTTTTCTATCAAGTTGAGCCTTAGTAAGCTTACAGATTTTACTCTTATTTTTATAAAATAGACACTTCTCAGATAGTAGAAAACTCCCTTTATCGAGAAAACGATGACCATAAATAACAAGGCATTTACAAGATTTACATTTACACCAGCGAAATCAAATAAATTGACAATGAAATTTATAACATCTGAGTTTTCGTCGCTTGTATTAGTGTTTATTCCAGATGCAATTCCCAGTAACGGAATGAACATAGCAAGTCCCAAACCATCCAATAGCCCCACCAATAAGTTTACCAAAATATAGCCATACATGTGCCATCCCGCAATGTTTCTGAAATAAGAAAAATATTTTAGTAAAGAGGTATTTTTGCTGTTCATATATTTATTTTTGCTGTGCAATAATTACAAAATTTCATGATTTTTTTAAATGAAAAAAGCTATTGCATTTAGCAGGGCAAATTTAAAGAAAATTATCCAGATTATCCGTAAAAATCTTATGCTTCACTTTTTCCTGCTGCTGGATGATTTTTTCTTGTATTTGTTTTAAGAAAGCTTGGTGTTTAGGGCTGTTTTTATCTTTTGGGCGATGCTCCAAAGCCTGTTTTATTTTAAGGTTTTCATTGGAAAATCTATCGGCTTCATCAGAAAAATAAGCCTTTTTAAATTTTTCCCAAATATACTGAACGGCCTGTTCGCTCGGATGGATGAGGTCTTCCTTGTAGAATCTGTAATCGCGCAGGTCATCCATAACTATTTCATATACAGGGATATAATGGTAGTTTTCGTGCTGTTCTACAACCTCATGAATTGCACAGAGCAGCTTGGCCTTACTTAGATTATTTTCGCTAAAACCATCTTTGGTATGGCGGACAGGGCTTAATGTAAAAAGAAATTGAGCCTCTTTTGGGCAGATTTTATTTAGAATGTGGCAGGTTTCAGTTATTGAATTTACCAATTCTTCGTGCGTCAGAAGGCGTTTATTAAAGTGTGTCTGTGGGATTTTGTGGCAATTTGCTACAAAGATATTTTTGGACAAATGTTCATAAACGAAAGCCGTTCCATAGGTGATAATCACCCAATTGCTTCGTTTTAGAAATTCGTGCGCTAGGTTTATTTTTTTATTTATTTTTCTGAGAGTATCTTCCTGATTTTCAGAATTAAATGAGGTGTGATGATTAAAACTCAAGTATTCGCCTTGATGAAAATCTAAATCTTCTTCTGTGTAAATTTTGTTTTCAAAAATTTCTTCAATGCTGTTTTTCACAGCCCAAGGGTTGAAAAGAGTCCCAAAAGGATTGTTCAGCGTTTGGAACTGGCTGTCAGCTAGTTTTACAGAAATTTCCGTTGCAAAACATGACCCTATCGAAAACAAAGAATCCGAAATTTGAATTTTTTTTTCAGAAATCGGAATTTCTACCTCGGTACGAAATTTCATAAACAAGATTTAAATATTTCTTTTTAGTAAATAATCCGCCAGAGCCAAGAAAGATGCCTTTTTCTCTGCATTTAGACTAGTCTGGCTTAGGTATTTTTGAGCTGTATCGTGGTGTTCCTGCACGAGTTTTAATGTGATTTCATTCGCCTTTGTATCGAGGAAAATTTTAGAAACAGCATCTATTCTCTCTTGGCTTTCATCTTTTTGGGAATACCAGTTTTGGAGTTCCTTTTTTTGTTTTTCATCCGCTTTTTCTAGTGCAGTGAGATATAAAACGGTCTTTTTATTTTCACAAATATCACCCGCTTGTTTTTTTCCAAAATCTCCCTGATTTCCAAATACATCCAGATAATCATCCATCATCTGAAATGCGATTCCAAGGTGAATCCCAAACTGATAGAGAGCTTCCGCATCTTGCTCTGAGCATTCAGCAATGAAAGCACCTATTTTTAGCGCTGTAGCACTCAGAACGCCAGTTTTGTAAGTAATCATTTGGATATATTCATCAAAACTTACATCATCTCTTTTTTCAAAATTCATGTCCATTTGCTGTCCCTCACATATTTTCGCTCCTATATCGGAAAATAAATGAATACATTTTTTAAACAAAGCAGGTTCTAAATCCTCGAAAAACTGATAAGATTTGATAAGCAGTGCATCGCCAGAGAGTATGCCCGTGTTGATACCTTCTAAAGCGTGAATGGTAGGTTTCCCTCTTCTCAGAGGAGCGTCATCCATTATATCATCATGAATGAGTGTGAAATTATGAAAAAACTCTATTGCTAGAGCTGGTTTTATTGCGGTGTTTATATCTCCTCCAAATGCATCCGCAGCCATCAGGGTAAGCATAGGACGGAGGCGCTTTCCTCCATTTGCTATGATGTAGTTGATGGGCTGATACAACTCAAAGGGAGTTTCTTCGAATTTGTATTTTTCTATACTTTCAGTAATTAGATTGATGTATTTTTCAGCAAAATGCATGATGAAATTGTTTTCAGCAAATTTAAATTTTTAAAATGAAAATAAGCCAAAAAAAACCACCAATTTTTTTGATAAATATGGTGGTTTAATTCTTATATCTTTTGGGAAAATTTTAGAACATATTTACGATGATGTAGGTGATTCCAGCTACGATCGCACTAATAGGAATTGTCAGAACCCAAGCCCATAGAAGGCTTACAGTAATACCCCATCTTACGGCAGAGATTCTTTTAGTAAGACCAACACCTATGATGGAACCCGTGATGGTGTGGGTAGTAGAAACAGGAACTCCTAGGTGGTCAGTGATGAAAAGAGTCACAGCACCAGCAGATTCTGCACTTACACCTTCTAATGAAGTTACTTTCGTGATTTTAGTTCCCATCGTTTTTACGATTTTCCATCCTCCACTCATCGTTCCTAAACCGATAGCCACATGCGCTGCCAAAGGAACCCACATGTAATGTTCTGTGAAGTATTTAAACTTATCAGGAGCATTGATATAGTTTAGGTCGCCTATATTTACATAGTGATAAATAACCGCAGCACCGATGATTCCCATGATTTTCTGAGCATCATTCAGACCGTGTCCTAGACTGAATAGAGCAGAAGAAACCAGCTGTAATCTTTTGAATGCTGTTTCAGCTTTATGAGGATTAGAATTTTTGCAAATATTTACGATGATAAGCGTGATAATCACAGAAACAAACATCCCTATAAAAGGTGCTAGGAAAATGAATAAGAATATTGGGATGACTTTGTCATACTTTACTACATCTTGTGTGAGTAATTTTTCAAAAGATAATTTGAGAAGTTCAAAAAAAGAAGCGTTGTCATTTAAATCTCTAAATTCAACATAATTTCCATGAAGAGCGTGCATCAGTGCAGCTCCAAGGAACCCACCAATAAGGGTGTGTGACGAAGAGGATGGAATACCAAGCCACCAAGTCAATAAATTCCACGCAATAGCAGCGATAAGTCCAGAGACAATAACTTCAAGGTTGATAAAATCCTCGCTCACAGTTTTAGCAATGGTGTTCCCAATGTTAAAAGACTGTGTGATATAAGCCGCAATGAAGAAAGCCGCAAAATTCCAAAAAGCCGCCCACAAAACCGCTTGAAAAGGTGTGAGAACTTTTGTAGAAACAATAGTAGCAATGGAGTTAGCCGCATCGTGAAACCCATTGATATAGTCAAAAACAAGGGCTAGTCCAATGATTGCTATGAGAAGTACAGGAAGTTCCATACTTTATTTTTTAGTTAGAGTTAGAAATTAAGCGTATTTGATGATGAT
>CAUSFO010000012.1:0-33587 GCA_963530895.1 uncultured Flavobacteriaceae bacterium
ATACTAAAGTAGATTCTTTCAAATTAGCAGTAGCAATGCTTTTTAGTCTGTCTCTGCTTACTCTTGGAATCAAAACCCCTTCGTTTGTAGTTGCAGTTGTTGCTGCATTTGCTGCGCTGGGCTTTATATCTAGAGTAGCCTCTGGGTTACTCGTGTTTACCCCCACTTTTCCTGCTTGGGCAAAAGCTAAACTTGTAGTAGCCAAAAGCCCTAATAAAATAATGTGTTTTTTCATATCATAACATTTTAAAGTTAAAAAAACTAATTATAAAGTATTGTTAAATAGATACAATATTTTGCAAAAATATATAATTTTTTTGAATATTTAAAATATTTTTTTTATATAGGGGAGTCTTTTTCTTCACATAACTTTAGAAATAGGCTTTCTATTTCAGTCATATTTTTGGGTAATTTTGCTGAACGGTAGAATATCATATTTAGGGAATTTTCTCCAAAAGTTTTTATAAATAAAGTCTTGTTAAGGCGGTAAGTTTCTCGCAGAAGGCGTTTTACTCTATTTCTATCCACTGCTTTTTTGAAAAATTTTTTAGAAACAGAAACGCCAACTTTTTGAACTGACAAATCTTCCTTTTGTAAGGAGATGATAGACAGTTCTTTATACGAAAACCATTTTCCCTGCTCAAAAAGTAAGGAAATATCGGTCTTGTTTTTTAGTTTCTCTTCTTTTGGAAATCCGTTAGGCTTCATTTTGTTCTTTTTTTAGAAGAAATCTGATAACTTCGGCAGCGGCATACAGCCCGAAAATAGCGGGCATATAGCTGATAGTGCCGTAGAATGATTTTTTATAATTGCTGCCATCGGTCATTTTCAGGCTGTTTTCATCTTGAATTTCGGTGGAAAATACGCAGCGAAATCCTTTGTGTATTTGTTCTTTTTTGAGTTTTTTTCTGATTTGTTTCGCCAAAAAACAGTTGTTGGTCTTGCTGATATCCCTTACCATTAACTTGCTTGGGTCGGTTTTTCCGCCTGCGCCCATTGCGCTTACCAGCTTGATTTTCTTTCTTTTACAAGTGATGATGAGAGCCAGTTTAGGGCTGAGGCTGTCGATGCAATCCAGAACATAGTCAAATTTTTCCTGCGTCAAAATCTCCTCCATTCGCTCTGGTTCCAGAAACTCATCGATTTTCTTTAAGTTAATTTCAGGATTGATATCCAAAATTCTTTCGGCTACGACATCGGTTTTATTTTTGCCAATGGTAGAGTTTAGAGCGGGTAACTGCCTGTTAATGTTGGTGATATCCACAGTATCTCCATCCACAATGGTTAAATTCCCGATTCCAGAACGCACCAGAAATTCCGCAGCGAAAGACCCTACACCACCGAGTCCAACTATCAGAATATTAGCGCTTTGCAGTCTTTCTATTCCTTCTTCTTTTATCAAAAGTTCGGTTCGCTGTAACCACTCACTCTGCATAAATCAATTTTATTTCTTAATCAAATTTCTACTTTATTTCTATTTTTTCTCCACCAAATTTTGGTTCTTTTCCAATGAGAAAATCCACGAAAACTTTGGTTCTGGCAAGATATTCTCTAATCTTGGTTTTGATACCTGCGTATTTATTTACATCTTTTGCATTAAACCCAAAAGCCTGAATTCCATTTTTTTGAGCTAAATAAACCGCTCTTTCGTTATGAAACTTTTGGGAAATAATGATGTAGCTGTTTTGCCCAAAAATCTCCTTTGCCCTAACCACCGAATCCAAAGTCCTAAAACCCGCAAAATCCTCATAAATTTTATCCGCAGGAATGCCTCTGTTTATCAGTTCGTTTTTCATGTCTTCTGGTTCGTTGTAGTCCTTTCGGCTGTTATCTCCGCTGGCGATGATGTATTCTATTTTCCCTGATTTATAGAGCTTTTCAGCGGCATCTATTCTGTAATAGAAATAGTAATTTTTATACCCACTTGGCAGGGTTTTAGATGTTCCTAGCAAAAGTCCTACTTTTTGGTTGGGTAGTTTTTCAATGTCATCGGTTACAAAATCTTGGGTTTTGCTTTCTATTTCAAAATTACTCCAAAAACAAACCAAAATTCCCAGCAACAAGCCTCCCAATACCCAAAGAACAATTTTCTTAAATAATTTCATCAAGTATTTTTAATTTAAATATTAAAACTCTCCATTAGGAAAGGCTTTTTTTCTGAAAATGAACAAAAGCAGGCCTCCGACTGTAATCGCTGAGTCTGCAACATTAAATATATATCGGAAAAATTCCACATGCTGTCCTCCCACTAGAGGAACGCCTTCTGGAACAGTGAAGCTAAACAGCGGAAAATGAAGCATATCCACCACACAGCCTCTCATGAAGCCAGAATATCCTCCTCCAAAGCCAGAAACGCCGTCATAGCCTACCCAGCTGCCAATATCTTCTATGAAAACGCTTCCGCTGTCAAAAATCATTCCGTAGAAAAGCCCGTCAATAAGGTTGCCTATCGCCCCAGCAAAAATAAAACTCATTGGGACAAGCAGATAGTTGCTCGCGCCTTCTTTTATCCATTTTTTGAAATAATATACCATTCCTAAAATCAATAAAATACGGAGTGAAATGAGCAGGTATTTTCCGAAAATCCCACCAAACTGCATCCCATACGCCATCCCTGGGTTTTCTACGAAAGTGAGCCGAAACCAGTCCAGCCCGAAAACAGGAATGCTTTCACCTAAATGAAAATGGGTTTTGATGTAAAGTTTGGATAACTGGTCTATGAGCAGTACCAGCGCTGTGATGAATATAATTTTTTTCATGAAACTAAATGTTTTGTACCATTTTAAATTGTAAAATTATGTTTAATTTTTATGGTGAATATGTTTTTAAAAGGCGTTCAACGGCTGTCTGCTTAAAATCTTTAAAACTTGTAAGAACATTATTGTCTATTAAATAAAATGTAGAACTTACACGCGGCAAATACTCCTCGTGTCCATCAGGGTATTCATTGACTCTATGGTAATAATATTGAGAAAAAATCATAGTTTTTTCTCCTACATTCCATAGGTAGGCAGAATATCCTGTTACTCTTCCTTCATCATTTTTTGAGGGAGCAGGTAATAGTGTTTTTGGAGTGTTGTATTGTTTTTTTAAATAGCTAAACATTTTATTACCAATCTCTTCTTCCTCTATTTTAATTATAATTCCTGATGTTTTTTGTTCGGAAGCATTATTGAACAATATTTTCACTTTAGATAAAGGAATCTCTTCTTTATCAGTATTTTGAAAATTAACATCTCCAAAGCTAAAATGAGTCATTTCTTCGGTGAAAGCACATGGTAATGTGGTGGCAATATCTTCATCTTCCATTTCAAATTTTACACCTTTGAAAATTTCTTTATAGCTCGAAGAAAAATCTACTTTTTCAAGGTCAATTTTTTTTGTGCAAGACAAAAATAAAAGACTCATAAATGTAATGACAATTGTTCTCATTTTAGTTGGTCAAATTAAGTAAGAGAGCTAAGATATCTTAGCCCTCATATGTGTGATATTACCGCTGCATGTTTTTCGCTTCTATGCTCAGTGTGGCGTGTGGAACGGCTTTCAGCCGCTCTTTGTCTATCAGTTTCCCTGTTACACGGCAGATTCCGTAAGTTTTGTTTTCTATACGGATGAGTGCGTGTTTCAGGTCACGGATGAATTTTTCCTGTCTGCCTGCTAGTATCGCATTTTGTTCTTTGCTGAGCGTTTCAGCTCCTTCTTCAAAGGCTTTGAATGTAGGCGAAGTATCATCTGTTCCATTGTTTTGATCATTGATGAAACTTTCTCTTAACAAGACTAAATCTTTCTCTGCCTTCTCTATTTTCTGCTGGATAATAGCCTTAAACTCCTGCAAATCAGCATCGCTGTACCTTGTTCTTTCTTCCATTTTGTTATCAATTAGTCGTTTTTAGTTGTGTTAAATTTTATACTCTGTTTATATTTATTTTGAAATACACATCATTGATTTCTATTTCATCAGCTTGAGAAAGTGAATTCACAAACTCTATATTATTTGCCAATACTTCTGCAGAAATGTAAGAATTATTAGCATTGATTTCTGACTTAAACGGATTATTCTCCTCTAATTGTATACAAATTCTATCCATCAGGTCAAAATCTTTATCTTTTCTAAGGTTTTGAACACGGTTCACGAATTCTCTTGCCACACCTTCTGCTCTGAGTTCATCAGTTACAGTAAGGTCTAGAGCCACAGTTATTCTGCCTTCGCTGGTTACTGTCCATCCTGGGATGTCTTTGGTTAAGATTTCCACATCATCGATGGTGATTTCATGTCCTGCAATGTTCATTTTCCCTTCTTTTTCAAGGGTTGCTATCTGTTCAGAGCTCATTGCAGAAATTTCTGCTCCCACAGCTTTCATGTCTTTGCCTAGTTTAGCTCCCAGCACCTTGAAGTTAGGCTTGATTTGTTTAACAATCAGTGTAGAAGCCTCTTCAGCATTGATGAGCTGCAGCTCTTTCACATTTACTTCTTGTTTGATTAAATCCGCTACGGCTAAAATCTGGTTTTCAGTTTTCTTATCCAAAACAGGAATCATCACTTTTTGTAGTGGCTGACGAACCTTGATATTTTCTTTCTTTCTTAATGAAAATACCATCGAAGTGATAGACTGCGCCAGATGAGTTTTCTCCACCAAATCTGCATCTATTCTGCTTTCGTCCGCTACTGGGAAGTCTGACAAATGCACACTTTCTGCCTTGTCTTTTCCTGTTACGGCATTTAGGTCTTGATACAGCCTGTCCATGAAGAATGGCGCTATCGGTGCAGAAAGTTTTGCCACGGTATCCAGACAAGTGTAAAGTGTCTGATAAGCAGAGATTTTGTCCTCCGTGTAGTCACCTTTCCAGAAACGGCGGCGGCAGAGTCTCACATACCAGTTAGACAAGTTGTCATTCACGAAAGTATTGATGGCTCTTGCCACTTTCGTAGGTTCATAGTCTTCGTAGAAAGCCTTCACTTCCTTGATTAAGATATTTAATTCAGATAAAATCCATCGGTCAATCTCAGGTTTGTTCTGCACTTCTGCTTCTTCGTATTTAAAGCCGTCTACATTGGCATAAAGCGCAAAGAAAGAGTAAGTGTTATAAAGCGTTCCGAAGAATTTTCTACGAACTTCATCGATTCCTTCAATGTCAAATTTCAGGTTTTCCCACGGATTGGCATTAGAAATCATGTACCAGCGTGTAGCATCTGGACCATATTTCGCCAAAGTTTCGAATGGATCTACGGCATTGCCTAGTCTTTTGGACATTTTTTGTCCATTTTTATCTAAAACTAATCCATTGGAAACTACATTTTTATAAGCTACAGAGTCAAAAACTGCTGTTGCAATCGCATGAAGCGTGTAGAACCAGCCACGCGTTTGGTCTACTCCCTCTGCTATGAAATCCGCAGGGTAAGCCTTTTTTTGGTCGATAAGTTCCTTATTCTCAAAAGGATAGTGCAGCTGAGCGTAAGGCATCGCACCAGAGTCAAACCAAACATCTATCAGGTCGCTTTCTCTCTTCATCGGTTTTCCGCTGTCAGAAACTAAAACAATCTCATCTACGATGTTCTTATGAAGGTCTATTTTAGCATAGTTTTCATTAGACATATTACCGATTTCAAAGCCTTTGAAAGGATTTTCGGACATTAGTCCAGCAGCTACGGCTTTTTCTATTTCAATGATAAGTTCTTCTACGGAACCTATGATTTTTTCCTCTTTCAAATCCTCTGTTCTCCAGATAGGAAGCGGAATTCCCCAGTATCTAGAACGGGATAAGTTCCAGTCATTTACATTTTCCAGCCAGTTCGCAAAACGCCCTTCACCAGTAGCTTTTGGCTTCCAGTTGATGCCTTTGTTTAGCTCTACCAAACGATTTTTCACCTCGGTCATTTTCACAAACCAAGAGTCTAGTGGGTAGTACAGGACAGGCTTGTCCGTTCTCCAGCAATGAGGGTAGGAGTGGCTGTATTTTTCTACCTTAAAGGCTTTATTTTCAGTTTTTAAAAGGATGGCAAGTTCCACATCCCAAGATTTTTCAGGAGTGGTGCCGTTATCGTAATATTCGTTTTTAATGTATTTTCCTGCGAAAAGTTCAGGAACATTTTCTCCTTTGATGAATTTTCCTTGTAGATCCACTAATGGCACAAGGTTGTCATTTTCATCTTTCACGAGCATCGGCGGTACGCCAGCTTCTTTCGCTACACGAGCATCATCCGCACCGAAAGTCGGCGCTGTATGCACGATTCCTGTTCCATCCTCCGTAGTAACGAAATCTCCTGCGATTACACGGAATGCTTTTTCAGGGTTTTCTGCTGGAAGGAACCACGGAACGAGCTGTTCGTAGGTAGTTTCCACTAAATCAGAACCTTTGAATTCGGTTAAGATTTCGTATGGGATTTTTTTCTTGCTGTCGTTATTGTGATTATTTTGGAACGAAGAAAATTCGCCCTCGTCAGAAGTTTCAAAATATTTATTCCCAAATTGTTTATTTACCAATGCTTTAGCAAGGATAATATTGATAGGCTCAAAAGTGTATTGATTGAAAGTTTTAACCAAAACATAATCAATATCCGCACCCACAGTCAGCGCCGTGTTAGAAGGCAATGTCCATGGCGTAGTTGTCCAAGCAAGGATGCTCAGGTTTTCAGTATTTGAGATTTTAGACTGAAGCGCAGGGCTGAGGTTTTTTACCTTAAATTGAGCCACGATAGTCGTATCGCTCACATCGCGGTAAGTCCCTGGCTGATTGAGCTCATGGGAAGAAAGTCCCGTTCCCGCCTTTGGTGAATACGGCTGGATGGTGTAGCCTTTGTAAAGTAATTTTTTATTGTAAAGTTGTTTCAGAAGCCACCAAACAGACTCCATATATTTCGGTTCGTAGGTGATGTATGGATTTTCCAAATCTACCCAGTAACCTATTTTTTTGGTAAGGTCATTCCAAATGTCTGTGTAGCGCATCACCGCATTACGACAGGCTTGGTTGTATTCTTCCACAGAGATTTTTTTACCGATATCTTCTTTGGTAATTCCAAGTTCTTTCTCCACGCCCAGTTCCACAGGAAGGCCATGCGTGTCCCAGCCTGCTTTACGGAAAACCTGCTTACCGTTTTGAGTTTGAAAACGACAGAAAATATCCTTGATAGTCCTTGCCATCACATGGTGAATACCTGGTAGACCATTGGCAGAAGGCGGCCCTTCGTAGAATACGAATTCTGGGTGTCCTTCGCGAATTTCTACAGACTTGTGGAAAGTATCATTATTATGCCAAAACGCTGCTATGTTTTCGGCAACATTTATCAAATCAAGGTTCTTATATTCGTTGAATTTAGCCATTTTCTTATCGTTTTTGTAAAAAATTTAGTTGCGAATATAATATTTTTTCGGAGAAAAAAGATATAATTTTGCAATAATTTTTTTGTCCTAACATAAAAAACTTATACTTTTGCAACTATGGTAAAAAAAATACTCATTTCTCTGTTATTCAGCATTTCAGTGATGGGATTTGCTCAGAAAAACCCATTGAAATACAAGATTGACTCTATCAATCAGAAAAAATGGGATTCTACCGCAGTCAATTTGGATAGTCTGAACACTCCCAAGCTGGTAAAACTGAATATAAAAAAGAAGGATACCATTATCCTTAGAAATCAGGAGGATAAGCAGGGAGAACTTCCTGTGACACCGTATCTACTCATGAACACTTATCGTGAGAGGTCTTGGTTTTTCTATGGGCAGAATAACTTGATTTTCAATCAGTCTTCTTATTCCAACTGGAACACGGGGGGAGATAACAGCATCGGTGTTATTGGCAGGATAGATTATTCATTGATTTATAAAAACGGAAAGCATTTTTGGGACACTCATGCGAAGATGGGCTATGGGATGGTTTCTGACAGAAAAGAAGAACTCAGAAAAACAGAAGATTATCTCAATGTTTCTTCTGACTATGGCTATGATTTGGGTAGTCAGTATTACCTTTCTACAGGTTTCCAGTTTTTGTCTCAGTTTTCGCCAGGATACTATTATTCTTCAGGGAAAAAAGTGAAATTTGAGGACAGAATTTCGCGATTTATGGCGCCTGGGTATCTGAATGTCGGTCTTGGGGTTTTGTATAATCCGAAGGAAAATTTTCAAGTGATACTCAGACCTATCAATGCTAAACTCACTTTCGTGCTAGACAAACACCTTCAGAAAAAAGGAAAATACGGACTAGAACATGATGGGCAGAGCATAAAAAGCGAAATGGGAGCAATGCTCAATGTGATTCATCGTTGGAAGATTTATAAAGATATTTATTTTACCAATCAGCTGAATTTATTTAGCAGCTACACTTCTCACCCTGAAAGAATGGATGTCGTATACACAGGGACATTGAGTTTGAAATTTAATAAATTCATAACCACTACATTCAATATTGATTTGGTCTACGATCACGACCAAGTGCAGAAAATCCAAATGAAGCAGGTTTTGGGTGTGGGTGTTTACTATAAATTAGGAGTAGAAAACAAAGAAAAAAACATCAGAAAAGATAAAATAAATAAAGTAAAACCTTTCTAAAAATATGTCAGATATTATTCAGCTTTTGCCAGACTATGTTGCCAACCAGATTGCGGCGGGAGAAGTGGTGCAGAGACCTGCTTCCGTGGTCAAAGAATTGCTGGAAAATGCCATAGATGCGAAGGCTGGTAAGGTGGAACTTATCATAAGGGACGCTGGAAAAAATCTGATACAGGTAGTAGATGACGGCATAGGAATGTCCGAGACTGATGCTAGAATGGCCTTTGAAAGGCATGCTACTTCTAAAATTCGCACTACGGAGGATATTTTTAAGATATCGAGCAAGGGATTTAGAGGAGAGGCTCTGGCATCCATAGCAGCGGTAGGACAGGTGGAATTGAGGACTAAAAAACAAAATGCAGAATTAGGGACAAATATCTATATAGAAGGGGGAGAGTTACAATTTCAAGAGCCTATTCAGACTGCTGAGGGCTCTAATTTTTTGGTGAAAAACTTGTTCTACAATGTTCCTGCAAGGAGAAAGTTTTTGAAGAAGGACAATGTAGAATTTCGCCATATTATAGATGAATTTCATCGTGTGGCTCTGGCGCATGAGCAGATAGAATTTTCGCTTTATCATAATGATGAAGAGATATTTAAACTCAGAAAGGCGAATTTGTCCCAGAGAATAGTAGATATTTTTGGGCGAAAACTCCAGCCGCTGCTGGTTCCTGTGAAGGAAGATTTGGGTTGGGTGAAACTGGACGGATTTGTCGCAAAACCAGAAGGCGCAAAGAAAACCAGAGGCGAGCAGTTTTTCTTTGTAAATGGAAGGTTTTTCAGAAGCGCTTATTTTAATCGCGCTGTTCAGGAGGCTTTCGAGGGGCTGCTGGCACCAGCTTATATTCCGACATTTTTCCTGTATTTGGAGCTTGACCCAGAAAAAATAGATGTCAATATCCACCCACAAAAAACGGAAGTAAAATTCGAGGATGAGCACCTTATTTATGCTTTGATTCGTTCTACGATTAAGCGCTCACTGGGAATTTATAACATCGCACCTTCATTGGATTTTGACCGAGATCCGCAGAAAGATATTTTTGCAGGAATAAAACCTAAAACGAATTCTTCATTGCAGTTCGCTGATATTAAAGTAGATAGAAATTATAATCCTTTTCAGTCTGAAAAAATGACAGATGTGAAAATGGTGAATTTAGGGGAAATGTATCAGCCTAATATACAGGCAGAACCCTCTAAACTCAATACACTTTTTGAGGATGATGATTTTGATGAAGAACTGATGAGGCTGCCTAATGGATATTGGCTTTATAACCGTGGAGACAAGACTTTGATGCTGAATATGGAGCGTATTTATGCTTTGGTTTTAGCGGATAAAAAGAAACAAGTTCCCAAAGAAAAAGCAGGGCATACGCTCCTTTTTTCATTAGAATACCACCTCAATGAGATGGAAAAAATAAAATACACATCCATCAAAAAATACCTTCCAGAGCTGGGATTTGATATTGTTTTAGATAGAGATAATGTCTTGAAAATCAGTGCGATTCCTGTTGGTCTGAATGAAACCAAAGTAATGGAATTTTTGGAACGTATTTTTGAAATATTGGACTACAAAACCGAGGAGGATTTTATGAATCACTATGAGGAACAATGGATAAAGGTGCAGACAAGATTTAGCTGTAATTTCCTTTACAAGAACGATGTAGAAGAGCTTATCAAAGAATATATACAGATAGGTTTTTCGCAGTATCTTCCAGATGGGCGAAGATGTTATCTGGAGCTGCCTTTGGAGGAGCTGAAAAATAAATTTTAGTAAAAATAATCATAAAACTGACAAATGAACCCAATAAACGCAATAAACGCAATACCAGTTACTAGAAATATCATTATTATAAATGTTCTTTTGTATGCCGTTACGAAGTTATTATACCCTGACCTGAAATATCAGCTGGCGGCCTATATGCCTACATCGCCGCTATTTCATTCGTGGCAGATATTTACCCATATGTTTATGCACGGCACTCTGATGCATTTGCTTTTTAATATGCTTACTTTGTGGAGTTTTGGGAGTATTTTGGAGCAGGCGCTGGGCGGAAGGCATTTTGCGATTCTTTATTTTTTATCGGGGCTGGGGTCATTTATTTTATTTAATTTTTGGAATTATTACCAAGTTTATGACTTGACTCAGGCTTTATTACAACAGGGAGTGGATGTTCGGGAAATTTATCTAAATGCAGGGAAACCTTTCGTTGAGAAGTCTTTGATAGAATCTGAGGAGGCACATTCGTTACTGGATTATCTTTCAATGCCTATGCTGGGGGCTTCTGGAGCTGTTTTTGGAGCAGTGGCAGGCTTTGGGACATTGTTTCCTGATGCGAAGATAAGTCTGATGTTCATCCCATATCCTATAAAAGCTAAATATCTGCTGCCTATAGTTATACTTATTTCGGCTTATCTTGGGATAAGACAGTTTGAATGGGATAATGTGGCGCACTTTGCTCATATTGGTGGTGCTTTGGTGGGCTGGCTTATGATTAGAAATTGGAAAGCGAACCGAAACATCAGGTAAAATGGGCGTTTTTAGGAAGCTTTTATTTATAGGGCATATATTAGTCTTGCTTCTTCTTTTAGGGGCAAGTCTTAATGCTTATATTCCTCCAAGTAAGTTTGCGTTTCTCAATTTGTTATCGCTTATTTTTCCTATTTTGCTGATTGT
This sequence comes from uncultured Flavobacteriaceae bacterium, assembly GCA_963530895.1. GTDB lineage: Bacteria > Bacteroidota > Bacteroidia > Flavobacteriales > Weeksellaceae > JABCPE02. The sequence goes on from CAUSFO010000012.1 coordinate 11,218, forward strand.
ACATTCTGTTTTTACTTTGTTTTGGTTGATAAGCAAACGGAATAGGGCTTTTGTCTTTTTGATTGGTTCTATTTTCTTGATTTCTCCTGTGCAAAGGTGGTTGAACTATACTTCTTCATCAAGCGAAAACGCAGATGTGAAAGTGATGACCTATAACACCAAAACCATAGAGCCAGAGAAAACAGAATTTCTAAATCAGCAGCAGGTGGATGTTCTGCTATTGCAGGAAAGCGGCTGGGGAGAGAGTAAAAGGTATGAACTGTCTAATTTTAAACATCGTGCAAATTCGGAAATAGTCAGTATTTATTCCAAATTTCCTATTCTCAGCCAAAAGCATGTTTCTACAAGCAGTATAGGGCATGCGCTCTGTGCGGATATAGCAGTGAGGGACAAGGTTATCCGCTTCATTACGGTGTATTTGGAGCCTTTTCAGCTGACCAAAGATATGATAAAGCCAACCTATGAACTTGCTGAAAATGAGGATAAATTCAGTGCTTTGCTGAGAAAATTTCTTCCTGTTTTTAAAATTCACCAAAATCAAATTCACGAGATTAAAAAACTCATTGCAGAATCTCCGTATCCAGTTATTTTAGGGGGAGATTTTAATGCCATGCCCAGCTCTTATGAATATTATCAAATTTCCGAAAGTCTCACAGATGCTTTCGTAGAGGCGGGAAACGGAAGTGCGACGAGTTTTCACGATTATAAATTCCCTATAAGAATAGATTATGTTTTTTCTTCAAAATCTCTGAAAGCTGTGAAATATTTCGTGAACCGAGAAATTGGTTATTCTGACCATTTTCCTGTTTTTGTGGATTTTCATTTTGAGAAATAAGGAATAATTGATAAATATTGTTTTTACTTTAAATCAAGTTTTAAAATTTTTCTTTCATGAAATTTTTTATTATACTTGTAATTTTACTTTTGGATACCAACAAAAACATTTTTAATAACTAAATGAAAGACAGCTTCGTACATAGAGGGAAAAGGAAACTAATGGTGGAATATCTTCGGGATTCGATGAAAATTCAGGATACAAGGACTTTGGAGGCTATGAATTCCGTGCCTCGTCATCTCTTTTTAGAAAGTGTTTTTGTAGAGTTTGCCTATGAAGACAGGGCTTTTCCTATCGGTGCCAATCAGACTATTTCCCATCCTTCCACAGTCGCTAAACAGACAGAATTACTTCAAGTAAAACCAGGCGAAAAAATTTTGGAAATAGGAACAGGAAGTGGCTACCAGACGGCTATTTTGGTAAATATGGGAGCAGAAGTATACACCATAGAGCGGCAGAAAGATTTGTATGATTTTTCTACAAAAATTTTAGCCAAAATTCATCATCAGCCTGTATATCAGGTTTTTGGTGATGGATTTGCTGGGCTTCCAGAGTTTGCTCCGTTTGATAAAATCTTGGTTACCTGCGGCGCAGAGGAATTGCCTTTGGAGCTTTTGAGACAATTAAAAGTGGGTGGATTTATGATTATTCCGCTCGGAAAGTTAGAAGAGCAGATTCTTACCAAATTCATAAAAGTATCAGAAAATCATATAGAAAAAGAAGAGTTCGGAGCGTATAAATTTGTCCCAATGCTGGGCAATACCAATCAATAAAAAAGTCCTTTCTAATATCAGAAAGGACTTTTTATTTGTATTTAAATTATTTCGTGAAACCTTTGTCTTTTAGCAAAGCTTTCAAACTTGGTTTTCTTCCTGCAAAATCAGAATAAGCCTTGTCATAAGGGAGGGTATTCCCTACGGAAAGGATATATTTACGGAAGTGGTCGCCATTGGCTCTGGTCATTCCGCCGTGCTGAGTAATCCAGTCCCAAGCATCAGAAGTCAGCATATCACTCCATGTATAGGCATAGTAGCCGGAAGCGTAGCCTCTGCCCCAGATGTGCGCAAAGTAAGGAGAGTGGTATCTCGGCGGCACCTGTGGCAGGTATAGACCATATTTTTTCAGGGCTTCTGTTTCAAACTCTGTGGCAGGTTTCAGCTGGTTTTCGTTGGTAATGCTGTGCCATGCCATATCTACCGCTGCTGATGCAAGGGTTTCCGTAGAAGCAAATCCATTGTTAAAAGTAGCCGCTTTTTTCATTTTTTCTACTAATGCTTGTGGGATTGGTTCTTTTGTTTGGTAGTGGATAGCGTAGTTTTTCAAGATTTCAGGCTCAAGGGCAAAGAACTCATTGATTTGAGAAGGGAATTCTACAAAGTCCCTTGCTACGCTCGTTCCCGAAAGGGTTGCATACTGCTGATTAGCAAACAATCCGTGCAGAGTATGCCCAAACTCGTGGAACATCGTAGAAGCCTCATCAAAGCTGACAAGCGCTGGTTTTCCATCGGCTGGTTTTGGGTTGTTCAGCACATTTACGATTACAGGTTTTTGCCCGAATAGTTTAGATTGTTTCACAAAGTTGTTCATCCACGCACCGCCTCTTTTGCTGTCTCTGGAGAAGAAATCCACATAGTAAAGCGCCATAGATTTGCCGTCATTATCAAAGATTTCATAAACTAATACATCTGGGTGATATACAGGCAGGTCTGTTCTTATTTTAGCCGTGATTCCGTAGAATTTCTCTGCCGCGAAGAAAATCCCTTTTTCTAATACAGTTTTTACTTCAAAATAAGGCTTGATTTCGTTTTCATCTAAGTCATATTTAGCCTTGCGCACCTGCTCTGCGTAGTATGCCCAGTCCCATGGTTCCAGCTTAAAACCGCCTTTTTGCTCATCGATGAGTTTTTGGATTTCTTTAGCTTCTTCTTTGGCTTTTTCTACGGCTGGTCTTCCTAAGTCAGCAAGGATTTTCTGAGCCGCTTCAGGTGTTTTTGCCATTTGGTCTTGAAGTTTCCATTCCGCAAATGATTTTTTACCTAAAAGCTGAGCTTTTTTCAGGTTAAGTGCAGCCATTTTTTCGATGATGCTTCTCGTGTCAGCAGAGTCGTTTTTCTCTGCTCTAGTCCATGAAGCTTTGAAGAGTTTTTCTCTCGTAGCACGGTTGTGAAGGCTCGATAGAAGCGGATGCTGAGTGGTGTTATGCAATACGATGAGGTATTTCCCATCTTTTCCGATGCTTTTGGCAGCATCAGCGGCAGCTTTTATTTGGTCAGCAGTCAGCCCGTCCAGTTCTTTTACATTTTCCACAAGAAGTCCATTGTTTTTTCTAGCTTCCAAAAGTTTAGAAGAAAATTCTGTGGAAAGTCCTGCCAATTGGGAATTGATGGATTTTAGCTCTTCTTTCTTTGCTTCAGAGAGATTGGCTCCAGAAAGCTCAAAAACTTGTCTGTAATATTCCACCAAACGGCGACTTTCCGCATCTAAATTGGCAACGGAAACTTTTTTGATTCTTTCGTATAATTTAGAATTGAGGTGAATTTTATCAGTATGTGCAGAGAAAATAGGTGCAAATTCTTTTTGGATTTTTTGCATCTCTGGGTTGGACATAGAGCCCATAAGGTTGTAGAAAATAGTCTGAGCTCTTTTAAGAACTTCTCCGCTTTTTTCTAATGCCAGAACCGTGTTTTCAAAAGTCGGCTGTTTCTTATTATTAGCGATTTTTTCTATCTCTGTCTCATGGACTTTTAATCCGTATTCAAAAGCAGGTTTGAAATGCTCTGTCTTTATTTTATCAAACTGCGGCGCCTGATATTGCAGTGGACTTTTCGTAAAGAAAGGATTTCCCTTTAAATCTGGCGTTACCTTTAATGTTTTGTCTTGTGCATTCATTGTTGAAACAGTTCCTGCTCCCAAAGAGGAAAGCAGCATAATAGATATAATGTTTTTCATAAATGATAAATTTTTGTTATAAATGTGTGTAAATATACAAATAAAATGAATAAAAAATATTAAAATGAAAAAAAAACTACCCAAAAGGGCAGTTTTTGTTTAATGATGAGTTTTGTTGTCTTGTATCAAATCTTTTGAAGCTTCATCCAGTTCTGATTTCAGCGGAATGAAGAACCGCAGAGGGTTTTTGATGAAATATTTTAAAATGGATTTGTAAATGATTGTTAATTCTCCAAAATTCACTTTTCTTGAACGGAAAGCCAATAACATGGACAGCCCGAAACTTACGATGAAGTTGAAAGCTCCGATCAGGAAAATAGTAACCAATGAAATCACAAAAGTGTAAGTATCAATATCAAAGCCTTTTCCGTAAAGAGCCAGCGCAAAATTCCCTGCCGAGAAAGTGATGTGGCGGATGTCCAAATCCAAACCAAGGAAAACACCCAAAGGCGCGATAACGCCTAGGAAAATCCCAAACCAAAAATTGGAAATAATTCCAGCCCAGTGTTTTGTGTAGAAATCGGAGAGTTTCTTGGAGTTTTTTGCTCCGATGACTTGGTTTAGGAAAGGGCTTTGGGATATTCTCTCAGGAACTTGGTTGAAAATAGAGCTGTTGCTGATGTTTCCAGAAATAATCCCAGAAATAAACAAGAAAAACCCAGCGATACAAGCATGAAGAATCGCCTTGGATTCGATAGGGTTGAGGTCTTTTAGGAGTTTATCAGCTTTTGCAACAGCGAAGTTTTTCTCTAAAAACCAGTCCATTCCGTAGATAATAGCCAGCGCCACAGGGAAAGACCAAAGGACATTTCCCACGAAAGCGATGAACTGCGTTCGCGAAAGTTTAGCAACGAGGTTAGCAAATTCCTTATAGTTTTTCTCCGAACTGCTTTCATCAGAGAGGACTTTTGCCATCGTGGCAGCGGTCATCGCTGGTTGTTTCGTGGCCAAAGTAAATCCAAGCAGATAAATGATGATAAATCCAAAAGCGTAGTTCAGTGAATACAGCACCGCGTGGGAAAATTCACTTCTGTGGCTGTAGCTCATTATCATTTTGAAAATACATAGAAAACCTACAATAATCCCGCCGCCGCTCGCTTTCCAGAACATTTTCAGGTATTCTTTGGATGAGGTGGCGATGTAGTGAGTTCCTGTTTCTGCCGTGTGTGAAGTGATGAGGTGAGAGATGAGCCTCGTGCTGTCATCGATGAGTTCACGGACATTGTTTCGGTGTGAGTTGTATTTTAATGTATTGGAAACCAAATTTTTAGAATTAATCAATACATCTTCCTCATTATCAACCACTAGAATAGGAATAATATCCTGAATTCTCCTTAACTGTTGACGGATTTTGAGCAGGGATTGGTTGATTTTACTAGAAATCCCGAATTTACAGGCGTTTTTGAAAGCCTTATCCACGAAATCTAAACACTGCTGAAGATAGATTTTAATTTGCTTATAATCAACATCTTTAGAGTTTATCTGCAGATTTTCATCTTCCTTGAAACGCCCGATGAGAGAGTCCAATTCGCTCTGAAGGGCTACAAACGGGTTGTCAAAGTTTTTATATTCAGGAACCATCTTTGCAATTCCAGCTTCTAGTGCATTTCCTACACTTCTCAGTGCCAGTATGTTAGCGGAAATGAGTAGCTCTTTTTTTACTTTCGGAAGAGTGTTGATTTTTTCTATTTCCATCAGTTTGAAAAACTCGCTTCCGTCCTCTGGGTTGATGTTTTTTATGTAGTTTGAATCAGATTTAGGATTAAATAAAACCTTGGAAATAATGTATGAAATAGTGTTTTCGTCCTCTACAGGCGGAAGGAATTTGTATGAAATTCTTTTCTTCAACTCTGGAAAGAAGGCATTTTCAGATAAAATATTGGCATCCGTAAGAGCTTTTGTAAAAGATTTATTTGAGAAAAGAATAAATAAATAGTCTCGGAAATTGTTCTTTATTTCTTCATTGTTTTTCAGATAAGCCAAAAACACTTCAAAATTGGTTCGTTTCAGGCTTTGGAAAAGCTCACGCATAGGCTGGACAGAATCGAAAGTGTAAGGCTCAGAAAAATATTTTTTAAGAACAGTATCAAAACTTTCTTTACTTTTAAAAAACCACATATTTTACTTTTTTAGAGGTTCAAAAATAAAAAAATAAAAATAAAAGCCTTTAAAAAACTTAAAGGCCTTTACTTTTTATAATATGGAAAATTTATCCCTTTGTATAATATTCAAAGAAAAGCGGGATGCTTTCTATTCCTTTGTAGAAATTATAAAGTCCAAAATGCTCGTTAGGCGAGTGGATAGCATCTGTGCTTAGTCCGAATCCCATCAGAACTGATTTCACACCTAAAATCTGCTCAAAAAGAGCTGTAATAGGGATGCTTCCACCGCTGCGAAATGGGAGAACTTCTCTTCCGAAAGCCTGTTCCATAGCTTTTTTCGCTGCCAAGAACTCTTTTGTGTTGCTTTCCAGTACATAAGGCATGCCTCCGTGATGCGGCGTAACGGTTACTTTCACGCTGTCTGGAGCGATTTTTTCAAAATGTTTAGTGAATTTTTCAGTGATTTCCTCTGGTGTTTGGTTGGGTACCAGTCTCATAGATATTTTTGCAAAGGCTTTAGAAGGGATTACCGTTTTAGCTCCTTCTCCTGTGTAGCCTCCCCAGATTCCGTTCACATCCAGAGTAGGGCGGATAGAGGTTCTTTCTAGTGTAGTATAGCCTTTTTCGCCTTCTACACCTTTCAGGCCGATTTCTTTTTTGAAAGCTTCTGGGTCATCTTTCAGCTTGTTCATTTCGGCTCTTTCCTCTGGCGAAACTATATTTACATTGTCGTAGAATCCTTCTACTGTGATTACTCCATTTTCGTCAATCAAGCTGCCAATCATTTTTGATAAAACATTGATAGGATTAGGAACAGCCCCTCCGTAAAGTCCTGAGTGCAGGTCTCTATTTGGACCTTCTATTTCAACTTCTACATAGCTTAAGCCGCGAAGCCCAGTCGTAACCGTTGGTTGTTCCATAGAGTAAAGACTCGTGTCTGAAACTAAAATAACATCACAAGCCAGTTTTTCTTTATTGGATTCCAAGAAATCAGCTAAACTTACTGAACCTACTTCTTCCTCTCCTTCGATGATGAATTTCACATTACAAGGCAGTGAATTGGTTTTCATCATGGCTTCAAAAGCCTTTAAATGCATGAAAAACTGTCCTTTGTCATCAGCAGCTCCTCTTGCGAAAACAGCTCCTTCTGGGTGGATTTCTGTTTTTTTCACCACAGGCTCGAAAGGGCCGCTTTCCCAAAGCTCAATAGGGTCAGCAGGCTGCACATCGTAATGCCCATAAACCAAAACAGTCGGCAGATTTTTATCTAAAGTTTTCTCTCCGAAAACCACAGGATAGCCCTTTGTTTCGCATATTTCTACATTGTCTGCACCGGCGTTTTTTAGGTGTTTTGCTACGGCATCAGCACATTGCAGCACATCTTGGTTGTAGGCTGGGTCAGCACTGATAGAAGCTATTTTCAGCAAATCGATTAATTCGTCTAAAAATCTTTGCTTATTTTCTTGAATGTAAGATAAAGTAGTACTCATTGGTTAAATTTATAAATGAATCCAAAGTTAAACAATTTGAATGATTAAACAAAAAATAAGGCGGATTTTTACAAAGTTTGTAAAATTACCATTCCTTTTTTGGATTGTGTAAAAATAAGGTAATGCTCTCCGCCGTTTTTCAGTTTGTATTTGGTTTTTATCTGCTCTGGCGATAGAGGATGGTTTTTAGAAATAATGTTAAACACATCGCCTTTTTTTATCTCTTTGGCGCTGATTTCCTTTACTTTAAAAACTCTTCCGCAGAAATCTACGGCTTTGTCCGAAGTGTAAAGATGCGTGTTTAGGTGCAGTTTTTTTAATCCAAATTTTTTAGAAACTAGGTTAAAAGCTCCCGATTTTAGAACGGCATTGTTCGGAATGTAGAGATATTCCAAAATGTCTGAAAACTCAGGCGTTACAGCAGATTCTTCCTCTGGCGAAAAACTGAAATTCGGTTCCTCTGTGCTGAGGTTTTTTGTGGTGATTTTCAGTTTGTTCTCGGTGTTTGGGATGAGGTGGAGGATAATCTCCTTTACTTCGTTTTTTACAGCGATGATTTCTATCTCATCGATGGATTTTACAGCGGATTGAAGATATTTTAAATCAATAAGCGGCGAGAGTTTTATTATTATTTTTTTAGAAATTGACAAAAGTTTATCTTGAATTTCCAAAATATTCGGTGAAAGGTCAGAAAGCAGAAACTTTTTTCGGTGGTCTTTGTCCCTTCTTGCTGGGTCTAAATAGATTAAATCAAATTGATTTTCGTTAATTTCTAAAAACTGCTCTAAATTTTCGTTGATAAAATTCGCTTCTCTGCTGAGAGTTTTCCAGTTGTGCTGCACGATTTCCAGCAAATCTTTATTTTGCTCCAAAAGTGTAACTTCACTGAAATTCTGCGAGAGAAAATAGGCATCAATCCCGAAACCGCAGGTAAGGTCTAAAAAAGCCCTTCCGCTGAGGTTTTCGGCTTTTTCTTTTGCGGTGCTTTCTGAGGAAGCCTGCTCTAAATTAAGATGTGGCGGGAAGATTATATTTTCCTTTAATAGAAAAGGAAATTTCTTTGCGGCTATTTGTTTTCCCTTTATCTGTTGAGCGATTTCCTGCATGGAAACCTCTGGAAAAGACGATTTTTTCAGAAGTAGTTTGGTAAGGTCAGAGTTCAGATTTTCACTGATGAATTTTTGTACTTCTGGAGCCGTTATTTTCTGAAAAAAACGCATGTATTATTTGTTTTGAGGCTTTGGATGGTCTAGTGTAGCACTATCCACCACGAGGATGAAGATTTCTTCGTTTTTCTTTTTCATAAAGTAGTTTTCGCGGGCGTATTTCTCTTTTTCATCCTTGTTTTGCATAAGTCTTTTGTAGAAAGCCTCGTTTTTTTCAAATTCTCCTTTGTAGAAAGCTAGTTGCTCCTCGTATTTGTTGATTTCTTGGTTTAGGTTTCTGACCACGAGCCAAGAAGTATTGTCAATGAAAGTCATCCAAAAAACAAACACCGCACCTGTGAAAAAATATCTGTTCAAAAATATTTTTTTCACAAGTTCCATCTTTTGGTTGGTTTTTGGTTGGTTATTTTCAGTTTGATTCATTATTAGGCGTTTTTAGCGAGTTTCTCACTACGGTCGAAAGAAAATCTATCGCCACGGTGTTCGGCTTCATATTTGGGATGATGATATCCGCATGAGATTTGGATGGTTCTATGAATTCATCATGCATCGGCTTTAGGGTAGTTTGGTAACGGTGTAAAACCTCTTCCAAATCCCTTCCTCTCTCTTGGGTGTCCCTGCGGATACGGCGGATAAGCCTTTCGTCATTGTCAGCATGGACAAAAACTTTCAAATCACACTCTTTCAAAAGTTCTTTGCTCGTTAAAACTAAAATTCCCTCTACAATCAATACATCGCGAGGTTCTATCACGGTGTAATTTCCTGTTCTGGTATGTGCTACGAACGAATAAATAGGCTGTTCTATGCTTTTGCCCTTTTTCAAAGCGCGAACATGTTTCACCAATAAATCAAAATCAATAGATTTAGGGTGGTCATAGTTCAGGCTCTCTCTTTCCTGCAGTGAAAGATGGGAATTATCATGATAATAATTGTCCTGCGAGAGAACATTAACTTTCTCAGGGTCAAGACTTTTTAGAATTTTAGAAACTACAGTAGTTTTTCCAGAGCCAGTTCCTCCAGCGATACCAATAACAAGCATAAAAGTTTATTTTGGCAAAGATAATAAAAATATGCTTTTTTCTACCGAAGAGGATTTGACTTTAAAAAAGTTTTAAGATTTATTTTCTGTTAATATGATTTTGTAGCCAAAGTTTTGTTTTTTTTGAGAAGATTAGTCATTATCATCTTTGTTACAACCATTAACATCTAATCCTAAATAAAAAAGCAGAGCAGCAATAGGTATTATTATGAAAAAAGATGGTGGGTAAATTACAGGTAAAATACCTAAGAAGAAAAACACAACAACTATAATGAGCAAATATCTAAAAAGTGTTTTCATTTTAAAGCCTAAATATAAAGATAAAACTTTTTTCTTTGTTAATGTGGTTTTGTAGCCAAAGTTTTGTTTTTTTGAAGAAGACTAGTCATCACCTTCATTACAGCTATTTTTACTGGCTGTCCATCCCAAATAACATCCTAAAATAGTTAATATAGGGTAGATGACCAAAGCAGATGGCGGATAAATTACAGGTAAAACTCCCAAAAAGAAAAACACCACAGCTATGATGAGTAAATATTTTAAAAGTGTTTTCATTTTAAAAACCTAATAGCACAACAAAGATAGTAATATTTTGATTAAAATTCCACCATCACAGGGCAGTGGTCAGAGTGTACGGCTTCTTTTAGGATGACAGCTCTTTTTAGCTGGTTTTCCATCGATTGGCTCACAAAATTATAATCCAATCTCCAGCCTTTGTTATTCGCTCTGGCATTTGCTCGGTAGCTCCACCATGAGTATTGGTTCGGCTCTTGGTTGAAATATCGGAAACTGTCTATCAGTCCGCATTCATCGATGAATTTGCTGAGCCATTCGCGCTCTATGGGAAGGAATCCAGAGGTGTTGGCAAGTCGGACAGGGTTGTGGATGTCTATCGTCTGATGACAGATATTAAAATCGCCAGAAATGATGAGGTTTGGGATTTTCTTTTTTAATTCTTTGATGTAATCTAGGAAATCATAGCAAAACTGCATTTTAAAATCCAATCGGTCAATATTCGTGGCAGACGGCACATAAACCGAAATCACAGAAAAATCCTCAAAATCAGCTCTGATGATTCTCCCTTCGGCGTCCATATGCTCTAAACCACATCCGTATTCTATGTGTTTGGGTTCGTGTTTGGTGACGATTCCTACGCCGCTGTATCCTTTCTTTTCTGCTGAATACCAGTAACTTTGGTAGCCAAGTTCCGCAAAACTGATTTGGTCAATCTGCTCGGGCTGGGCTTTGCTTTCTTGGATGCACAAAATATCAGGGTTTGCTGATTTTAGCCAAGATAAAAAATCTTTTCCAAAGGCAGCACGAATGCCGTTTACATTATAACTGATGAGTTTCATTTGTTTAGAATTAAAAAATAAAATATTTTTTATTGTTGATTTAAATTTATTGTTTTTTCATCATCATTAGGAAAATCACAGGAATTCCGAATAGTGAACTGATGATATTGAGAGGCATTTGCCAGATTTCGGAAATAATGGAAAAAAGCTCCATTATCAGGGCGCCGATGAGGATGTTGAGTATCCACTGATGCCATAGCTGGGCAGGATTCCAAATCATTCTACAAAAATGCGGAACAATCACGCCGATGAACAAAATAGGCCCTAAAAACGCTGTAACAGAAGCCGACAGCAGAGACGAAGCAATGATGATAGTGTATTTCAGTTGGGTGAGATTCACTCCGAAAGTTCTGGCGTAGTCCTCTCCAAGGCTTATTCCTATCAGTGGTTTTATGGCTTTGAAAGTGATGATAAGACCTAATGAAACAAGGGAAGTCAGCACCAAGTTTTGTGAAAAATTAACCTGATTATTCCCACCAAAAGACCATAGAATGTAGCTTTTCAGAGATTCGTTTTCGGCATAAAATTGTAAAATACTGATAACAGCTCCAGCCAAAGCAGACACCAAAAATCCAAAAATAATGATGTAAGAAGAATCTTTGAAATTTTTAGAAAAAATCAATAGAAAAATCAGCAGAATAATGCTTCCACAGATAGCGAAAATACTGATTAAGCTGTGCTGGAGAAATTCAGGAATGATAAAATCTTTTGAGGCTAAGATATAGAAAGCCACGGACAGGCTCGCTGCGGAAGAAATTCCCAATACAGAAGGCCCAGCCAATGGATTTTTAAAGTATTCTTGCAGCAGAAATCCGCTCGTAGGAATAGAGATTCCAGCCAGCAGCACGGCTAGGGTTCTATTTGCTCTTAGGTTTATGATTTCTTGATGAAAACTCTCTTGATTCCAAAAATCAGAGAAATTAAGGTCAGAAAATCCAGTGTTAAGATTGATGACCAGTGAAACTAATATCAAGCATAATAATACAACACAAAGAATCAAAAAATTTCTAAACATTCTGAAAGGAAAAACTGAAAAATAAGAAATGGCCTCAAGGTAGTTTTTACTTTTGAGACCATTGTTCATTAGATTTTTACAATGTTATTTCAAAGAATTGATTTTCTCTGTAAGAGCTTCTTTGGATGGAAAAGCTCCCATTATTTCTTCTCGTTTTTCTCCCTTGGTAATCAGCGTAAAAGGAATGGCATCACCTCTCCATGTTTCGAAGTTTTTGCTGAAAAAATCTTGTGAAAGGTTTCCAAAATTGAATAAAATTATATTATTCCCTAATCCAGATTTTTCCGCGAAATCAGCAACTTTTGTCCAATTCTGTGGCTCGTCTAAATTTATGAAGGTGAATTTTACTTTCTCATTTTTCATTTCCTTTATTTTTTCTTGAAAATGAGGCATTTCATCCATACAAGGTCTGCACCATGTAGCGAAAAAGTTGGTAACATAGAGAGTGTCATTTTTCTTAGGCACAAAAACCTCAGAAATTTGTTCTTGGCTCATTTCTTTGAGTAGGGTAGAGCTTTGTGGTTCTTGTTTTTCAGTGGTTTCTACGGTTTGGGTTTCTTCTGTTTGGATGTTTGTTTCCTCTTTTTTGTTGCAGCTTACCAAAGCTAAAACTGTTAATGCAGCGATGATTTTTTTCATTCGAAAAATTATTTTATTAAATTATTATTTGTAATAAATTCCAAAAAATCCAAAACTATCAATTTTTAGTATTCTTATTCATAGATTTAGAAAAGAATTGATTAAATTTGCCTTAGACTTCTTGGGCTAAATTTATAGCTTGGCAAAGTTAAATAAAAAAGAAGTAGCTGCCAAACACAAAAAATTAAATAAAAGTTAAAAAACGCTATACATTGAGGAGGTTAGGCAATATTTTGAAAATATCTATTGTTATGATAGAAATGATGGTGCTGCTCATGTTCTGGGCGAATGTATGGGTTTTTCATTTGACCAATGGAAGGACATTCAGCCAAGTGAGCAAGGTGCCTCCTCGGACATGTGCCCTGGTTTTGGGGACATCTCCAAAGATGAAATCTGGTAAGGCAAATCCTTATTTCATCTCTAGAATGAAGGCAGCGGCGACTCTGTATCACCATGGGAAAATAAAAAAAATCATCGTAAGTGGAGAGAAAAGCCCTTATTATAACGAACCAGAGGCGATGAAAAGTTATTTGGTCGGTTACGAGGGGGTTCCAGAAAATGTGATAACGGAGGATTTTGAAGGATTTAGTACGCGGGAGAGTATTCTTCGGTGTAAAAATATTTTTAATGAGTCTAATGTGATTATCGTGTCTCAGGGGTATCACAACCTCAGAGCTTTGTTTTTTGCGAGAAATCACGGGATGAATGCATTGGGATTTGATGCGCGGGATGTTACAAAAAATGAGAGTTTTTACCGAAATCATATGCGGGAAGTTTTGGCGAGAGTTCAGGCGGCAGTGTATTATTTCTTAAAAATTTCATAAATTTGCCCATTACCTAATAATTAAATCCAAAAAGGAGCTGATTCTTAAATGATAAAAATAATGAAACAGATAAAAAATAACCCTAAAATAATGCGTGCATGGGCGGTGTATGACTGGGCGAACTCGGTTTATTCCCTAGTGATTACATCTACCATTTTTCCTATCTATTATTCTATTCTGACAACGGCTTATGAGAAGAATGAGTTTGTAGAAGAAACAGGAAAATGGATAAAAGTGCCTGTGCGAAATATGATTTCGTTTTTTGGGAAGCAGTATGAACCAGATGCGGTCTATGGATATTCCTTGACATTATCTTTCTTTATAGTGGTTATCCTTACGCCTATTTTGTCTTCTTTAGCGGATATCATCGGAAATAAAAAATCTTTTCTGCAGTTTTTCTGTTACCTTGGTGCTACATCTTGTATGGGATTGGCGCTTTTTGTGAATATGAAAACGGTGTATTTAGGTTTGCTTTTTAGTGTTACTGCGAGTATTGGTTTCTGGGGGAGCTTGGTTTTTTATAATTCATTTTTGCCCGATATTGCCACGAAAGATAAGCAAGATGCATTGTCCGCAAAGGGCTATGTCTATGGATACATAGGCTCTGTGGTGCTCGTAATTATCTGCTTGATACTCATACAGGTAGTGGCGCAGAATGCTAAGCAGGCGCTGTTTTACACGAGGGTAAGTTTCTTATTGACAGGGGCTTGGTGGTTTGGTTTTTCGCAATATACATTTAAACATTTGCCGAAATTTGGTGAGGTTAAAGACCAGCTGCCAAAGGATTTGGTATTGTTGAATTTTAAAAATATTTTTAAATCTCACGAAGAACATGGAGGATGGTTTCAGGTAGTAAAAGGGAATATCAAATTCTACATAGAAATAGTAAAAGAAAGTTTCAGAGAACTTTATAAAATAGGAAAAGAACTCTTTAAAACACCGAATCTAAAGTATTTCTTATCAAGTTTCTTTTTCTATAGTGTGGGAATGCAGACGATTTTTCTAATGGCAACTTTATTTGGGAAAAGTGAAATAAACTTAGAAGAAGGAAAACTGATAGCTACTCTTTTAATCATTCAGATAGAAGCGATTATTGGGGCTGTTATATTTTCAAGGTTGTCTAAAAGAATAGGAAATAAAAATGTAATCAGTATCACGGTTTTCCTTTGGATAGTGGTCTGTGTGTGGGCATATGCTCTTAATAAAGCCAATCCGAATGTAGAATATCATTTCTATGCTGTTGCAGGTTTGGTGGGACTTGTGATGGGAGGGTTACAAGCGATGTCCCGTTCCACTTATAGTAGGCTTTTGCCAGAGAATAGTATGGATAATACTACATTTTTTAGTTTTTATGATGTATTGGAGAAAATAGCCATAATGATGGGAACGCTCATATTTTCATTTATTATTGATAAATATGATGTAATAAAGAACTGTTTTGCTCAAGTAGATATAGTTTTGCCGTCAGCGGCAGGAATGCGTTTTGCGGCTTTCTTTATGGGTGTGTTTTTCCTATTAGGTTTGATTTTGATAAGATTCGTTAAAATTAAGGTGATGGGAGATAAGGAGGTCTTGTAACAACCTTCAAATAGAGTTTCTACTTTATAAAAGAATAAACTAATGAAAAAAACTTTATCCAAAATAATTAATAAAATATATGATGGGGATAATAATATAGATATATCTGAAATGAGATACCTTCCAAGATGGGGTGTTTTATTTATAGATGTATGTATTTTGTTGTTTTCATTGTTAATTATAGAACAGATAGGTGTCTATTTTACAGGAACAATGGATTTTTATAAAAAATGTTCTCTCATTGTAGGAGTGAATGTGTTTTTTATGATTATTTTCCGTACTTATTCAGGGATTGTCAGACATTCTACTTTTATAGACCTTTCTAAAATATTTCTATCCATAGTGTACACCATATTTGTTTTGGTTATCCTTAATGCGCTGGTGTATTGGAAGATGGATTATAAGCTGTTCAAAACATCTTTATTGCTTGTTTATGCGGGAGTTTCCTTTGTGCTGCTGTTTATTTATCGTCTTTTTGTAAAGGAATTTTTTAATTTTATAAGAGAATACAGAAAGAATTTCCAGAAGAAAAGAATTTTGGTTTTAGGGATAGATGAGGTTTCTGTTTCTTTGGCAAAAATAATAGCGGACAACTCTTCTGTTCCGTATCATTTGGTAGGTTTTATTACGGAAAGAACGGATTCTAAACAAGCGAGTTTGCTCAATAGAAAAATTTATACTAAGCATGATATAGAGGAATATCAGAAAACACTTGATATAGACGGCGTTCTTATCAACCGAAATGGGCTGACCAAGGAAGCGATGCAGGAATGGGTAAATTTCTTCTTGGAGAAAGGTGTTCAGATGTATAAAGCACCTGTTTTAGAGGAAATAAAAGAGGGAGGAGACTATTTCAAAATACAAAATATTCAGATAGAGGATTTGCTCAATAGAAAGCCTATCAGCATAGAAAATGAGGAAGTCAAAAACAGGCATTATAACAAAAATGTCTTGATAACGGGAGGTGCAGGCTCTATCGGAAGTGAAATCGTAAGGCAGGTAGCAATGTCAGACCCTGCTTTGGTGGTGGTTTTAGACCAAGCAGAAACACCGCTGTATGCCATAGAACTAGAATTGAAGGAAAGTTTTCCGAATGTTAATTTTAAATTTGTTTTAGCGGATATTTCTAATATCAATAGGCTCGAAAGTGTATTTGAAGAATATAAATTTTCTGTGGTTTATCATGCCGCGGCCTATAAACATGTTCCATTGGTGGAGGAAAATCCACATGAGGGAGTTTTGGTGAATATTCAAGGGAGTAAAAACCTGGCTCTTCTTGCAAGTAAATACAAAGTAGATACCTTTGTGATGGTCTCTACGGACAAGGCGGTAAATCCTACCAATGTGATGGGAGCCTCTAAGAGAGCGGCTGAATTATTTGTCCAAGCGCTTCAAAATCAACTAGGAAATACGACTAAGTTTGTGACCACTCGTTTCGGAAATGTTTTAGGATCTAATGGTTCTGTTATTCCATATTTCAAAAAACAGATAGAAAAAGGCGGGCCGATTACGATTACCCATCCAGATATTGTGAGATACTTTATGACCATTCCAGAGGCGTGTGAGCTGGTTCTTCAGGCAGGAACTATGGGCGTGGGAGGAGAAATTTTTGTCTTCGATATGGGAGAACCTGTGAAAATAGTAGACTTGGCGGAAAGAATGATAAGATTGTCTGGTTTTGAGCCAAATATAGACATTAAAATAGTATATACAGGGCTTCGTCCAGGGGAAAAACTTTATGAAGAACTGCTCAGTGATGGAACGAAAACACTGCCGACGCATCATGAGAAAATAATGATTTCCAAGGATGAAACCATGGAATTCGAAAAAATAAACACATTAACCCAGAAAATATACGATCTTGCCAAAGAAAGCAACAAGATAGAAGTGGTTAGAACTTTGAAGGAAATAGTGAAAGAGTTTAAGAGTAATAATTCCATTTACCAGCAGTTGGATTAGCCCTAATTCCGAAAAAAAAGGATATATTTGCAATAATTATAAATGAGCAATGATGAAAATAAAAATATTTTTAATAATAACAGCACTTTTGGCTTTGACCTCTTGTAAAAATCAAAAAGAAATAGCCTATATGCAGAATATAGAACAGATAGCAAAAGAGGCATCTCAGAAAAATGTGCAATCCACTATACAACCTAACGACCAGCTTTTGATATATGTGACTGCAAAGGATATGAGCATCACAGCGCCATTTAACCAAGGTGTGGCGACTGATATCAATAAATCACAAGTTAATTATTCTCAGCCTAATACTAACCTGCCAGCTTCTGGTCAGACTTCTGTATCAGGTGTTACTTATACCGTTTATTCAGATGGATTTATAGAATTTCCTGTTTTGGGTAGAATAAGCACTACTGGGAAAACAGTGGAGGCTTTGAAAGATGAATTGACCAAGAAACTCAAAAAATATATCATAGACCCTACAGTAAGTGTTCGTTATGCTAATTATCGTGTAACGGTGCTTGGGGAAGTAAATAAACCAGGGGAATATCTTATTCCAGATGGGAAAACTACCTTGCTTGGAGCTTTGGGGCTTGCAGGGGATTTGACTATTTATGGGAAAAGAGATAATATTTTAGTAGTAAGAGAGCAGGATGGAGTAAGAACACAAGCCTATATCAACCTTACAGATGCTAATTTTATCAACTCTCCTTATTACCACTTGAAACAAAATGATGTGGTCTATGTAACTCCTAATAATGCCAAGAAGAATTCAGCCTCTTTTGGGCCTCAGACTACGATTTACATATCGGTAGCGTCTATCATTGTGACAATTTTGGCATTGATTATTAAAAAATAAACATCAAAAATGAATAATAAAAATTCATCAAAATATCCCAATACAGACAAGCACCAAGTAGATGTATTAGAGCTGATAAAACCATATACACAGAGTTGGAAATGGTTTGTGGTCTCTGCATTACTCGCTTTAGTATTGGCATTGTTATACCTTAGGACAGAAACCTATGTTTATCAGGTGCAATCTTCTGTATTGGTAAAAGAAGCCAAAAATACATCAAGTTCCAGCACAGAAGCAGATTTGCTTATGGATTTATCAAAGCTGGGAGGAATGAGTTCTAATAGTATAGACAATGAGATAGAAATTTTTAAATCCAAAAAACTGATGAATGCCGTTGTGGAAAGCAAAAATCTGCAAGTGGCAATTTATTCCAGTGACAATCTTAAGAGTAAAGAGCTTTATGGGGATACAGCTCCATTTTTTGTAAATGTAGTTAATGAAAAAAAGAATGCTGTATTTCCTCAGGAGAATGTGAAAATAGAGATAAAAGGCGATAAGATTACATTGTCTTCCAGTGAGTTGGATAATGAAATTACAGGAAGATTTAACAAGTTGATAAGCCTTCCA
The DNA here is from genome assembly GCA_963530895.1 of uncultured Flavobacteriaceae bacterium. Taxonomy (GTDB): domain Bacteria; phylum Bacteroidota; class Bacteroidia; order Flavobacteriales; family Weeksellaceae; genus JABCPE02. The sequence goes on from CAUSFO010000012.1 coordinate 29,595, forward strand.
TATGCCAATATCATCATTACTAAAAATAAGGAATTTGATTCTGTAAAAGCAGGTGCTTTGGGCGAATTGTCCCTTTCTATTTTATCAAAAGAAGCGCGTGTCGTTCAGTTGCAAAAAATGCTGAATGTAGGTCTCCTTAACAAGGATGCGACCATAGTGGGGCTGTCCATGAACTATCCTAATGTCGATAAAGCCAAAGACATTATAAACAATCTGGTGGTGGCCTACAACCAAGATGCAATCAGCGATAAAAACTCTCAGTCAAAAGAAACGATGAAGTTCATCGAAGGGCGTATTGAGGTAATATCTAGTGAGTTGCAAAGTGTTGAAAATGAGAAGGAAAGGTTTAAAGAAAAAAACCAACTTACAGATATAGGAGTAGAAGCCAAACTTAATTTGGAAACTAGTGCTCAGTCTAGGGCTAAACAGCTTGATATAGATGCTGAGGCGCAGATGGTGGATGGTATGATAGGCTATCTCAATAATAAGGGTGCATATCAGGTGCTGCCGTCAGCAGTAGGACTTACAGACCCTACGGCTTCTGCGGGGATAGAATCTTATAATCGTTTGGTTTTAGAAAGAGACAGATTGCTAGCATCAGCTACGGAAAATCACCCAGCAGTCGTTAATGTATCTCAGCAGCTAAATGAGCTAAAAGGCTCTATCATGCAGAGTTTGCAAAAAACTAAAACGAACTTGAAAATAGCAAGTTCAGAGTTACAAATGGAGCAAAACCGAGCAAATGGGAAAATTTCTAAGTTGCCAAACATAGAAAAATTATTCAGAAATATAGAAAGACAACAGCAGATTAAAGAGCAGTTGTATCTATTATTACTACAAAAAAGAGAAGAATCAGCCATTTCATTAGCCATCACAGGAGATAAAGCAAGAGTGATAGATGAGGCGTATTCTTCTGATGTGCCGGTGTCTCCTAAAAAACCTATAATATTGATGGGAGCGCTGCTTTTAGGATTGATAATTCCGTTTGCTTTTATTTACATCAAAGAACTTTTGAATATCAAGATAAAGACAAAACAAGATGTAGAGAGACTTTCTTCTACGCCTGTTTTAGCGGAGCTACCGAAAGTGGAAAAAGGTCAGTCCGAGCTGGTAGGAATGAACGATTCTTCTTTGATTGCGGAAGCCTTCCGATTATTGGTTACCAATATGAACTTTATTCTTCCTAAAAAAGACGAAGGAAAGGTGGTTTTTGTGACCTCTACGGTAAATGGCGAAGGGAAAACTTTTACTTCTGTTAATTTAGCTCAGACATTGTCCACACCTAGAAAAAGAGTGATTTTGATAGGTTCAGACATTAGAAATCCACAGCTTCAAAGGTATAATAATAAAGCAAGAAAAGGTGTGGCAGGGCTCACAGAATTCCTATATAATGATGAAACTACTATAGAAAGTATCATACATAAATACGCTTCAGATTCATATTTAGATGTGATTTATTCAGGAAGTATTCCACCAAATCCAGCTGACCTTCTCACGAATGGAAGGTATGAACTTCTATTGGCTGAATTGAAAAAGAAATATGACTATATTGTCATAGACACAGCACCATTGATGCTTGTGACGGATACGCTATTACTAGCTAATCTAGCGGATGCTACGATCTATATCATGCGTTCTGAATATTCGGAAAAAGCATTGATAGACTTCGCAAATAAGAACATCAGAGAAGGAAAAATCAAAAATGTTGGATTCGTTCTTAATGATGTGGAGAAGAGCAACTTTGGGTATAGAAATAAGTATGGCTATGGCTATTATACCGAAGGAAAAACTTGGTTTGACAGACTTAAAAATAAAATAAAGCATATCATCAGTAGAAGCAGAAGGTGGTAACAAATGACAACTCATGTATCGGCATGCAATAACGATAATAGATAAGTATAAACAATATTTCCCTGTAATAGTCAAATTATTAGGGTCGGGATTGCTTACTTCATTGGGATTTGTGTTGCTGTCTTCAGGTAAATTTGATTATATATCCAATGAACTGTCAGTCAAGATATTGCTTTTTATTCAGTTTCAAATAATAGGAATTACGATTTCCAAATATGGACTGGATAGTTTGGTTTTTGCAAAGATGATAGGAGATACCAATAGTGTGTATGACCCACTGGAGTACATTAAAAAAAAGGGAATTCTATTATCTATTCTGTGTGCAGGTGTTTATGCGATAATGTATGATTATACCTATGCGTTAGTTATTTTCTGCACGATAGTACTTGATGTTTATAGTGTGGTGGCTATTGTCCAGATGAATGTGATGAAACACTATAACTACGCACTTTTTGCCAATATAGCAGCTTATCCTCTTTTTTTTGGAGTTCTTCTTGTCAGTTCGCTTTTCTTTGAATACAGCTATGGGCAAATGATAGCGCTATATGTGGCGTCTATTTTTCTGAGGTTTTTGCTCTCTTGGATTTTCATCATGAAAAAGAAGAAAACAGAAAACATAGAGCTGATGGAGTTAGAAGTTCCGTTTAGTTTAGGAATCCAGCAGATTTTGAATTTTAGTTTATTTAAAATAGACCAAATCATCATTTCACTTGGAGCTGTTTTATTGGTGTTTTTTGGGATTGCAGGGCAGGATATTCAGCAGATTTTGTTTTTATCCAAATTCCCAGAGCTGGTTTCAGGAGTTTTGGTTTCGTTGTCATTTTTGTATGCACCGTATTTGATTATAGAAAGCAGAGAAGGACTGATAGCGGTTTTAAATAAATACAAATGGATTTTGGTGCTTTATGGAGTGGGGCTGGTGGTTGCTCTTTGTGTTTATATGCTGATTTGGAATGGCAAAACGGATTTGGATCTAGTTTATGCTGTTTCTTACCTTATAGTTTCTGTGTTGGCTGTTTTTGTGAATATGGTTACATTAGGGTATTTGAAGAAAAACGAAGTAAATATATTAGTTAAAAATCTAGTGATAAGCAGTGGTATAGGAATTGTTTTTTTGCTGATTATTCCTTTTTTGGGGATGGGTAGATACATGGTTTGTTGTGTTCCTATACAGATGCTGTTTTTTTTGGCTTTAAGATTACAAAATAAAAAATGAATACATTATCTATATACAGTGAAATCAACATATTGGACTATGTTCTGATATTGTTGTATGTTTTATATATATTAAAACAGTTTTCTGTATATACTAAAATTGACCGAAAAATAGGCGCTTTTTCTTTGGTAATGGGATTATTACATTTCATTATCACATTTGCTTCGTATGGTTTCATTCTCGGTAGTGTAGCAGATGCTAAGCATTATTATTCTGAATCGATGTCTATAACTGACTGGGGCTTGTCTTATCTTTCCAATGGGACATCTTTTATTATTTTTTTGAATTATATGCTGGTTCAGTGGTTCCATTTGTCATTTTTAGGATGTTTTTTAGTTTTTTCTTTCATTTCTTATTTAGGTTGTTTGAAATTATTTGAAGTCATAATAGATCTTACAGACAGAAACTATAATATCTCTTATTTACTTTTGTTACTAATAGGAACACACTTTTGGACGGTGTCTCTTGGGAAAGATTCTCTCATGTTTTATTCCATGTGTTGTTTGTGTTACAACATTTATTTTGATAAACCGAAGAGTCATTACATTTTACCATTGTTATTGATAGGACTTATCAGGCTGCATGTTCTTATTTTTGTATTAGTAGGGGGAGGAGTTAGTTATGTTTTTACTAATAAAAAGATAAAAATGCAGACTAAATTTATTTTTGTGGGACTTGTTTTGGGGGCTCTGTTGGTTCTTATTCCATTCTTTTTAAAGGAAATAGCAGTGACCAACTTTAGTGATATAGAAGGAAAACTACAAAATTCTATGAATGCTAATTTAGAAGGGGGAGCGGGAGTAGATATGAAAGATGGTAATCTCATTGTAAAATGGTTCAGTTACATGTTCGGACCTTTTATTTTTGAAGCGAGAAATCCAATGTTTTTAGTCTCGGCTTTGGAGAATTTAGTTTGGCTGTACATT
>CAUSFO010000013.1:0-33421 GCA_963530895.1 uncultured Flavobacteriaceae bacterium
AAGCAGGCAACTAGTGATTCAATTATTATTAATGTTAGCAATGTAAATAAGGAAAAAATAGTAACAAAGTATGAAGAACAATAAACTTTGGTTTCAATATAGAAAGAATGTAAAAATAATCAGTTTTGCTAAAACGAAATACAAAAACATTTATGATAAATATTTGTGTTTAGGCTTAAACACCCTTGTATTTCAATTTCTACAACTTATTTACTACAACACATTTACAGATTACAATACAAATAATAAAACCATCTGAATTCAGATGGTTTTTATTATTTTTGTTCTGTATTATTTTATATTTATATATCATGAAAAAGGATATTATTTTTGCCTTATTGGGTTTGATGTTAGTATCGTGTACGCCTTCTTTTTTTACTTCTTATTTTGCTAAAATAGAGGATTTGAGCAGGCTTGATGGCAGGTATTATGCCAAGTCTGATTTGGAGCAGGGAAAAGATACCTATCAGCGAAAAGCGCATTTGCTAAGATTGTTTAATATGGATGGAAATATACAGACTACCTACTATGTAGATGTGAAATTTGAAGAACCAAATAAGGTGCATCTCACTTATCCTATTTTAAAGAATGACAGTCTTGTCGTTGAAAATAAGACTTTTACAGGAAAACGAAAGAAAAAAAGTTTAGAAATTATTTTTGCGAACCAAGATATTTATATTCCTTTAGTTTATTCGGACTCCAATATTGATAAGCTGAAAATAGGTTTAGACAAAAAAAATAACAGTCTTTTATTAGAAAAATACACCTATTTTGGCGGGAATATTCTTATTTTTGGGTCAAGTTTCGGAGGAAAAAGATATTTCCCTTTCTATAAATATGATGAGTATAAAGCTGCCAAATCTTTCTATAAAAATGGGAAGTTTGGGATTTCAAGAGCAGACAAAACAATAGTAGAACCGATTTATGATTATGCATATGATTTTGAAAATAATTATATCATAGCTGGTTACAAAGGAAAGGAAGAACTTCTGGATATCGATGGAAAGCAGATTATCTCTCCCAGATATGATGAAATAGCAGAAATTCTCCCTTTGTATGGCAGAGGTGGTTTATTGGGAACCTTCTTTAAGGTAATGAATAATGGCAAAATAGGTTTGGTAAATGAAAGTGGTAAAGAAATTATTCCTACAAAATATGATGATATAAGATCTCATAATGGTTTTTTCTTACCTGAACTAAACAATAAATATGGCTACGCCACAACCGAAGGCGTGCTGTATCCTGCAATATATGATTTGTTGTATAATAATCATGCTGATTGTAGAAACCGAGTATATCACACGGCTAAACGAGATGGAGAAGAATATATTTTGGATAATGAAGGGAATGAGTATAAACCCCAAAAAAAGTTTCCTAAGGTATGGATAAGACAAATTACACAGGTCTGCCCTGATTTAGAAACCAAAAGAAAAGTCTCTCCTGATGAGGACGAAAAATAAATTTCCCTTGCCACTCTTATTGAGTGGCTTTTGTTTTTATTTCGGTTTAAAATAAAAAGCCTATCTTTACGGACTTTTTTTGAAAAAATCTGAAAATATGTCACAAAACAATACTTTAAAGGGAGTGCTCTTGGTGGGACTCGGAGCGACGAGCTACGGAATGCTGGCAACTTTCGTGAAACTCGCTTATTCGGAAAATTATACCACAGCGGAGGTGACTGCTTCGCAGTTTGTTTTTGGGATCTTGGGAATGTATCTCATCGGTCTTTATTACAAATTCAAAAATAAAGAAGCCACCGAAAACCCTTCTAAATCAGATATTTTCAAACTTATGCTGGCAGGGACTTCTCTAGGGATGACCAGCGTTTTCTATTATCTCGCGGTGCGGTATATCAATGTTTCTATTGCCATAGTTCTGCTGATGCAGACAGTCTGGATGGGCGTGATTTTGGAGTATTTTTTGGATAAAGTAGTTCCATCCATGCAGAAAATCATTTCTGTGGCGGTGGTGCTTACAGGGACTGTCTTGGCGACCAACTTGCTTCATTCAGACCTGAATATAGACTGGCGAGGAATTGCTTGGGGCATACTTGCGGCTTCATCTTTTACTACTACGATGTTTACTGCCAATCGTATAGCTCCTCACATTGCACCGCACAAAAGAAGTCTTTACATGCTTTTTGGCGGGGCGGTCATAGTGGCTGTTTTTGGCTTTATCACTCAGTTTGGACCAAATAATTTCCAATGGGCAAGAGAGCTTTTTTCTGGAATAAATGAAAATAATGTTATCCAAGATTTTAATTTTGGGATTTTCACCAAATGGGGAATTGTCATTGCTGTTTTTGGGACGATTATTCCGCCGCTGCTTATGAATGCAGGTTTCCCTCATACAGGGCTGGGGCTGGGGAGTATCATCAGTTCTGTGGAGCTTCCTGTTTCCGTGATGATGGCTTTTTTCATCTTGGGCGAGACGGTTATTTTCAGCCAATGGGTAGGAATTGCCCTTATTCTGATAGCGATAGTTATCATGAATATTCAGTTTAAAAAGAAATAAAAACCTTTTTTAAAAAGAAAAAAAATAATCAAAACCAAAGCTAAAATACATTGTATTTTTAGCTTTTTTTAAATTGTTTCCTCTAGCGTTGGGAGGTTTAGGAATTGGTACTACGGAATTTGTGATTATGGGATTGCTTCCAGATGTCGCAAATTCGCTGGGAGTGTCCATTCCGCAGGCAGGATATCTTATTTCTTCCTATGCGCTGGGCGTGGTTATAGGGGCGCCTATTTTGGTGGCGTTCTCATCCAAATATCCTCCAAAGAAAACCCTTATCGCACTGATGATTTTATTTACCATGTTTAATGGACTCTCTGCCATTGCACCAGAATATTATACGCTTCTCGCTTTTAGATTTTTGTCTGGACTGCCTCATGGGGCATTCTTTGGGGTAGGAGCAGTGGTAGCGACCAGATTAGCACAAGAGGGCAAACAGGCTCAGGCGATAGCCGCGATGTTCTCAGGGCTTACGGTGGCAAATCTTGTGATGGTTCCGCTGGTGAACTACATCGGACAGATGGTCAGTTGGAGAGTGGCTTTTGGGATTGTGGCGGTTTTAGGACTGCTCACGGTTTTATTTTTAAAATTATGGCTTCCTCAAATGGGAAACCTCCGCAATGTGGGACTTCGCCAAGAGTTAGAATTTTTCAAAACACCCAAGGCGTGGCATATCATAGGGATTGCGGCGATTGGTTTCGGAGGGCTTTTCTCTTGGTTTAGTTATATTGCTCCTTTGCTTACGAAAGTTTCTGGTTTTCCAGAAGAAAATATTTCTTATCTGATGGTTTTGGCGGGTGCTGGAATGGTGGTAGGGAACTATCTCGGCGGGAAACTCGCGGATAAAATTATTCCTGTGAAAGCGACAGCGTTGTTACTGCTTATGATGGTGGTATTGTTGTTTTTGGTGTTTATGTTTTCGGAAAACCAAATGGCTTCATTGGTATTGACTTTCATTTGTGGGGCGCTGTCTATGGCGGCAGGTTCTCCGCTTAATATCCTAATGCTTCGCGCAGCCAAAAACTCGGAAATGATGGCAGCAGCGTTTATGCAGGCGGCGTTTAACATTGCGAACTCTCTGGGGGCGTTCTTGGGCGGTATTCCTCTTAGTTTGGGCTTGGCTTACAATTACCCTTCGCTTGTAGGAGTTTTACTGGCAGGAATGGGCTTTCTGCTGACTGTTTTTTATTATAAAATTTATAAAACGGAATAGAAAAAGCAAAGTCTTTTGACTTTGCTTTTTTTGTTATTTTAATTCCATGATTTCTTCTAATAGTGGAGGAAGTTTGGTTTTAGGGTTGATGTTATCATCATTCCAAAAACTCATTACACAGCTTACATTTCTGTCTCGCACTTTTTCAGCAACATAATATATGGTTAGACTTTTGCCTCCAGACATTCCTGCTAATGCAGCTGTGATGCCTTTTAGTTTTAAAGTTACTTGTTTAGCCTTTGTAGGAGTTCCCTCAAAAATAACATCTACCATTTTTTCGGCTACAACCTCGCTTCCTTTTCTTTGTTTAGTTATCAATAGCTGATTATCAATGGCATTTTGGGCATCTTGAATATCTTTGTGAATAGACCAATTCATTTCGCCATTATATGGACATTGAACTGTATTTAGAGCAGTCCAATAACAACTTCCACCTAATTTAATTTCTCTTCCTGCAAAATTGATAACATAGGGCGTTCTTAGAGAATAGTTTTCTTTTGGAATTTTATTTTCCAAAATCATATTTACCAGTTCTTCTTCCATGTTTTTATCGGTATTTCTAGCCTTTATAAACCAGATAACAGAAATGTTATTATTCTTATTTTTTACAAAATAGTAATTATTAACCTGCTGAATATCACCGATGATTTTGCTGTTTTTAGTCACGAAAAAATTATCCGTGTGGATATTGTTGTTTTTGGTTTTAATGTCTTTGTTTGAGATTTTATGTTTGTTGAAAACTTTTTTTAGTCCTTCTTCATTAAAAGGATAGCTAAATTCTTCACTTGTGACACTATAGCCATCTATGTTATACCATAATTTCCCATTGTTTTCTAATACAGAAAGTCGGTCTAATAAACTATTATCCTGTCCAAAACAGAAAACAGACATCAATAAGACGAATAATGCTAATTTTTTCATAATGTTATAATTAAGTTCAAACAAAAATAAGATAAATTTCATCAATTTACCTTATTTTATAAATAATTTTCAAACTTACCCAAATGCTCTTTTTAGAAGGCTTTCTACTTTTGGTTCGTTGCCTCGGAAGGCTTTGTAGAGTTCCATCGGAGCTTGGGTTCCGCCTAGGGAAAGCAGGGTTTTATATTTTCTTGCAATTTCAGAATTGAAAATTCCATTTTCCTTGAAATACTGGAAAGCATCCGCATCTAGGACTTCCGCCCATTTGTAGGAATAATATCCTGCCGAATATCCGCCTTGGAAAATATGCGAAAAACTTGGAGAAATCGCAGTTTCTGCATTTACAGGGTAAAGATTACATTTTTCCGTTTGTTTAGTTTCAAAGGTTTTGATGTCCTGCACGGCTTCGGGCTGTGTGTGGTAGGCCATATCCAAAAGACCAAATCCCAGCTGTCTCAGCGTTTGATAGCCTTCCATGAAGTTTTTAGACTCGTTGATTTTCTTGATTTTTTCATCCGAAAGCACTTCGCCTGTTTGGTAATGCTTCGCGAAAGTTTTCAAAAATTCTGGCTCGTAGCAGTAGTTTTCCAAGAATTGGGATGGAAGCTCCACGAAATCCCATTTCACCGAAGTTCCCGAAAGATTAGGATATTGAGTATCCGCCAAAATCCCGTGCAGAGCGTGCCCAAATTCATGGAACAATGTCGTTACCTCTTGGAAAGTCAGCAGACTTGGCGTGTCTGCGGTCGGTTTAGAGAAATTACACACCACCGAAATATGTGGTCGCGAGTTTGCGCTGTCTTTTTTCCATTGATTTTTGAAGCTGGTCATCCATGCGCCTGCTCTCTTGCCTTTTCGAGGGAAATAATCTACATAAAGCACCGCTTTTAGGTCGTTGTTCTCAAATACCTCATAAACACGCACTTCCGAGTGGTATTTTTGAATATCCGTAACTTCTTTAAAATCAAGGTTAAAGAGTTTTCCTGCTAAATCAAAAACAGCATCCTGCACTTTTTCCAATGGGAAAAATGGTTTTAGTTTCTCATCATTGAGGTCAAATTTCTGTTTTCTCAGTTTTTCTGCATAGTAGGCATGGTCATAAGCCTCCATTTTGTCTATTCCATCGGCTTTTGCTAACTCTTTTAGTTGGGCAATTTCCTTTTCTGCATAAGGTGTAGCCGCCGTGAGAAGCTGATTTAGAAAATCAAAAACTTTCTTCGGGCTTTCTGCCATTCTCTCTTCTAAAACATATTCCGCAAAGTTTTTGTAGCCGAGAAGTTCCGCTTTTTGCTGTCTTAGATTGATGATTTCTTTGATGAGGTTCTGGTTGTCAAACTCGCCTCCGTCAAATGCTTTTTTGCCATTTGCCAAAGCCAGTTCTTGTCGCAGATTTCGGTTGTCTGCGTAGGTCATCGCTGGGATGTAGCTCGGATATTGCAGCGTAATGGCATAGCCTTCCAGCCCCCGCTCTTTGGCTTCTTCGGCGTATTGTGCTAAAATAGGCTCTGGAATTCCAGCCAAATCCTCTTTGCTGGTAATGTGTTTGAAATAAGCATTAGTCGCTGCCAATACATTTTGCCCAAAGTTCAGCGATTTTACAGACAAATCAATGTCTATTTTTTCTAATTTCTTTTTGTCTTTCTCGTTTAGCAGGGCTCCATTTCGGACAAAACCTTTGTAAGTTTCGTTCAGCAGGGTTTTTTGCTCTTCGTTTAGGTCAAGATTTTCTTTTTCATCAAAAACCTTTTTTATTCTTTGGAAAAGTTTTTCGTTTTGAGAAATTTTAGATGAAAATTCTGTCAAAATAGGCGAAACTTCTTGTGCTATTTTCTGAATTTCATCATTGGTTTCAGCAGAATTTAGATTGAAAAAAATACTAGAAACTCTGTCCAGCTGTTCGCCAGAATACGCCAGCGCCTCTATGGTGTTTTCAAAAGTAGCTTCGGCAGAGTTGTTTGCTATTGCATCAATTTCTTTTTCTGACTGAGCGATAAGTTCCTGAAAGGCAGGTAAATAGTTTTCTTCTTTAATCTCCTGAAAAGGAGCTGTTTCGTATTTTGTATTGAATTTTTGAGTAAGGATATTCATTGTTTTGATTTTAAAATTTTACAAATTTAATGATTTCAGTGATTTGGTATTCGTTAAAAAACTAATTTTGTATTATTAAAAATAAAACAAAATGAAAAGAGACAAAAATATAGTCCCACTTTCCCAAGATCACCATTTTGGACTGCTTAGCGGCTGGAAAATAAAGCAAGGAATTAAGAAAAATATTTCCTACGAACGCATTAAAAACTACATAAACTATCACTGGGACAACAGCCAGAGTTTCCATTTTGATGAAGAGGAGAAAATCTTATTTCCTTATTCTGATGATGAACTGACACAGAGAGCTCTTGATGAGCATAAAGAAATAAGAGAACTGCTGAAAACCCTAAACGAAGTAGAGGATTTTGAACTACTTACACTCTATGCGGATAAAGTTACAGAGCATATTCGTTTTGAGGAGCGGGTGCTTTTCCCTCATTTGGAAAATATTCTTACAGAAGAACAGCTTGCCGAAGTAGGAAAAAGGCTAAATGAAATCCATCATCATGCTGAAGATGAATATCACGATGAATTTTGGAAATAACTAATATTATTCTTGTAAAGCCTTGATTTCATCTCTCAGCCTTGCTGCCGTGATGAAGTTAAGATTTTTCGCTGCTGCTTCCATTTCTTTCTGTTTCTCGGCAATTATTTTTTCTATTTCCTCCGTGCTGTGCTTTTGCTTCTGTTCGGTAGCTTGTTTTAGGATTTCTTTTTGAGTGTATTTGGCATCTGGGAAATCTTTACTCCTACCGACTAATGTTTCGGAAATCTTCTTATTAAGAGCTTTTGGGACAATTCCGTGCTGTTCATTGTAATGAATTTGTTTTTCGCGGCGGTAGTTGGTTTCATCTATGGTTGCCTGCATGGATTTGGTGATTTTGTCGGCATACATTATGGCTTTACCATTGATATTTCTCGCTGCTCGCCCAACAGTCTGAATCATGGAACGGCGGGAACGGAGCATTCCTTCTTTGTCAGCATCCAAAATAGCAACCAACGAAACCTCTGGTAAATCAAGCCCTTCTCTGAGGAGATTGACCCCGACCAAAACATCAAACAAACCGACGCGCAAATCCTGCATAATCTGGATACGCTCCAAAGTCTCTACATCCGAGTGGATATAACGAGTTCTAACTCCAAATTTTGTGAAATATTTGGTGAGTTCCTCCGCCATTTTTTTAGTTAAAGTCGTTACCAAAACCCGCTCATCTTCTTCGGCTCTTTTTTGGATTTCTTCCATCAGGTCATCTATTTGGTTTTCAGTCGGTCGCACTTCTATTATTGGGTCAAGAAGCCCTGTCGGACGGATAATCTGCTCGATGTATTCTCCGCCTGTTTTTTCCAGCTCATAGTCAGCAGGAGTGGCAGAAACATAAATCACCTGATTTTGCATTTCTTCAAATTCCTCAAATTTCAATGGTCGGTTGTCCATCGCTGCTGGAAGCCGGAAACCATATTCCACCAAAGCTTCTTTTCTGCTTCGGTCTCCACCATACATGGCGTGAATCTGCGGAATGGTAACATGGCTTTCATCAATGACCATCAGAAAATCCTTTGGAAAATAATCCAAAAGGCAGAAAGGTCGTGTTCCTGGCGCTCTTCCATCGATATACCGAGAATAATTCTCAATCCCAGAGCAGTAGCCGAGTTCTTTTATCATTTCTAAATCCAGTTCGGTTCGCTCTTGTAATCGTTTGGCTTCTAATGGTTTGTCTATTTCTTTGAAGAAATCAACCTGCTTTACCAAATCATCTTGAATATTCCGAATAGCAGAGTTGAGCGTTTCTTTGGAAGTCGCAAAAAGATTGGCTGGATAGATATTAATCTTGTCAAAATTAGAAATAATATTCCCTGAAACAGGGTCAAAACTTTGTATTTTTTCTATTTCATCACCGAAAAACTGTATCCTCACCGCGCTGTCAGCATAGGCAGGGAAAACATCCACCACATCGCCTTTTACACGAAATGTCCCTCGTGAAAACTCGTTCAGCGTTCTGGAATAGAGCGCATTTACCAATTTATGAAGGAGCTGCGTTCGGGAAATTTTAGAATTAAGTTCTAGTTCTATCAAAGATTTATTGAATTCCGTAGGGTTTCCAATCCCATAAATACATGAAACAGAGGCTACTATCAGTACATCTCGCCTGCCAGAAAGCAGACTTGCCGTAGCAGAAAGCCTGAGTTTTTCTACTTCTTCATTGATACTCAAATCCTTTTCTATGTAAGTTCCCGTGCTGGCAATATACGCCTCGGGCTGGTAGTAGTCATAATAACTGACAAAATACTCTACCGCGTTCTCAGGGAAAAACTCTTTGAACTCCATAAAAAGCTGTGCAGCCAGAGTTTTATTATGAGCTAAAACTAGAGTGGGTCTTTGGATTTCATTGACCACATTAGCGATGGTAAAGGTCTTTCCAGAGCCTGTCACTCCGAGCAGAGTCTGGTATTTTTCGCCGTTTTCTAGACCGTGGACTAGTTTTTTGATGGCTTGCGGTTGGTCGCCTGTGGGCTGGTATTCTGATTGGAGTTTGAAATTCATTAAAACTTAATTTTTACAAAAATACTTATTTTTTGATTTTGGGAAGAGTAGAGAGTTAATAATATATTAAAAAATGATGAAAGTCTTTTTTGTTACGAAAAAAATATTATATTTGCATATATTATTAATTATTTAAAATTTAGAACACAATGAAAAAGACAGTTTTAGTTTTAGGTTGCTTATTAGCAATAGGATTTTCATCAGTATCTTGTAATAGAGATGATGGTTTGCCAGAAGCACAGGTGACACCGACGCCTCCAGCACCAACACCAACTCCTCCAGCACCAGTGCCAACACCGACTCCTCCGGCACCAGCGCCAGCACTACAGAGATCAGATCTTCCTAAAAATGCAGATCACTTGATTGCATCAATGTTAGGAGAAAAAATTTATGATGCGACTTTCACTAATAAGAATGTTACAAATCCTTTTAGTGCATCAGAGGTTTATACTGGAGCATTTGTTAAAACTATAACAAAAGCAACTACAGCAAATGCTGCTAATGGAGCTGTGTATGATGTAGTTTTATCAAATGGAATTGAACTTGGATTTAAAGAAGATGGTAAATGGGCATATGTTGATGGAAAAGGAGTTTTATTGAAAGAGTCAGCATGGAGCTACTTGCCACTACCTGTTCAAACATCTGTTAGAAAAATCTCTTCAACAGCAATTACTGAAATTGCTAAAATGGAAGTATCAACTGCTGGTGTTTATACAATAACATTCAAAAATGGTGTTGCTAAGAAGTATAACGCAAATGGTACAGCTGCTTAATTTTCGATAAAAGAAAATAATTATAAAAAATCGTTTAGAGTTTATCTAAGCGATTTTTTTATTTTAGTGCAAAATAAAAATCCTCATAAGAATGAGGATTTTGTTTTATAATTTAATTAGTATTTTTTCTCAACTAAAATTCTCCATCCAAAAGGATCTTCGGTTAGGTTGGTTTGTATGTTGATGAGGTCTCTTTTTAGAGTAAGAGCAAAACTTTCCTCCTCACTTAGTTTAGGTAGTTCAAGTCTTTCGTCATTGTAACCAATTGCTTCGAAAGAGCTGGTAACCACAGCAGTTCCTACACCCCATACTTCTTTAAGGGTTCCATTTCTATGAGCATTTACTACATCTTCCACAGCGATGTCGCCTACGACTACATTGATACCTCTTCTTTGTGCCAACTGGATGATGCTGTCTCTGGTAACCCCATCTAGGATTCTATCAGAAGTTTTCGGTGTATAGATAGTGTCACCTATTCTTACCATTACATTCATCGTTCCACTTTCCTCAAAGTATTTATGAGTAGCATCATCTGTCCAGATAATCTGCTGGTATCCTTCTTCGTTTGCTAATTGTGTAGGGTAGAATGCTCCAGCGTAGTTACCTGCTGCTTTAGCAAATCCAACTCCACCATTCGCCGCTCTAGAGTAGTAGTCAGAGATTTTCGCAGAAACAGGCGCTGTGTAGTAGCTTTTAGCAACGGTAGCCAAGATAGCAAACATATATTTGTTAGCTGGTCTAGCCATAAGAGCTTCTTCAGTAGCGAAGATTACAGGTCTAAGGTATAGTGAAAACCCTTCTCCAAAAGGCACCCAGTTTCTCTCTACATCTACTAGAGTTTTTAGCCCTTCCATGAAAACTTCTTCTGGAATGGCAGGCATAGCAAGACGTTTAGTAGATTTGTTAATTCTTGCGAAGTTTTTCTCTGGACGGAATAAGAAAACATTGTCATCTTTGTCCTTGTAGGCTTTCATTCCTTCGAAACAAGCCTGACCATAGTGTACTCCCATCATAGCAGGAGAAAACTCCATTTTTCCATATGGCATAAGTCTAGGCTCGCCCCATTTTCCGTTTTCGTATTCACAAACTATCATGTGGTCTGTAAAACCACTTCCGAAAGTTAAATTGTCCTTGTCAATAGTCTCTAAGCGAGATTTTTCTACTTTTTGAATAATCATAGTAATAAAACTTTAATTGATGAACTACAAAGGTAATCATTTATTTTAAAATAAGTTTTACTTTTGCCCTATGAAAAGAATCGTGAAAACCACAGGAGACAACAGCAGAACACTTTATATAGAAGAGCTGGACGAGTGCTATCACTCGCATCATGGAGCATTGCAGGAAGCGGAGCATGTTTTCATAAAAAATGGTTTAGAAAAACTAGATAAAAAAGAAATCAATATTCTGGAAATGGGTTTTGGGACGGGATTGAATATCTTGGTGACGATACAGAAATTCCTTCAATCAGCAGATTTAAAAATCAATTATTATTCATTGGAGAAATATCCCATTAGTCAAGAAGAAGCCCAAAATCTAGATTATGGGAAATTGTTTGAAAATCCAGTGATAAAGGAAGCTTATACGGAAATTCATAGCTGTGAATGGGAAAAGCTGGTGGAGATTCAGCCTAATTTCTTTTTGAAAAAGATAAAAACCGATTTTTTTGAATTGGAAAAAATAGAACTTCCAGAGATAGATTTGGTGTATTATGATTGTTTCGGAGCGAGGGTTCAGCCAGATTTATGGGAAAAGCCTTTGTTTGAATTAGTCAAAACTAAAATGAAAAAAGGAGGACTTTTGACAACATATTCTTCCAAAGGAAGTGTCAGAAGGGCTTTGCAAGAGTTGGGCTTTGAGGTTCAAAAATTAGAAGGGCCAAAAGGAAAACGCGAAATGCTCAATGCTATTTTATTATAAAACAAAATCCCTTAGATTTTTCTAAGGGATTGTTTATCATTTCAAATTTTTAGAAAGTAACTCTCATACCAAGTCCGAATCTTGCTGCATCAAAATCAGAGTTTCCTGTGTAGAACCAAATTCTAGGTCTCCAGTCGAAAAATATCCCTAGTGGAGCTCCTGGAATCTTGAAATCTATACCAGCAACAGGCGCAAGAGAGAATATAGTGTTCCCCCCTCCTTTAGGGAAAGAAATACCAGGGCCCATACCAATATACCAAGCTAATCCTCTTGCAGTACCTCCAAATTGTTGCTCATAATGATACATAAAGCTAAGGTGAGTAGCACCTCTTCCAAATAATACTGCAAATTCTCCTGCATGATTTGAAGCAAAGAAATGCTTAACATGAGGACCAACTACAGTTCCATCTCCTACATCAGCAAGAATACCAATTCCTGTGTTATAGGTTGAACCTCTCTGTGCATTCATTTTTGATAATCCAAAAGAAAGCACCATCAAAATGCTTAATAATTTTACTACCTTTTTCATAATTAGAAATTTAATTTTTCAAACTTACTAATAATTAACGAGAAAAGACAAAGTTTATTTCATTTTTGTAAAAAAATCCCTAATTTTGGGGAGATTTTTAGTGTGTGATTTATAACTTATAATTATGGCAGAAAATTTATTTATCCCAGAAAATGGAACAAAAATAGAAAAATATGAAGTGCTATTGCCTCAGCTAGAAGTTCTTGTAGAGGGTGAAACAGATTTGATGGCTAATTTAGCCAATATTTCTTCGGCGCTGCATCAGGTTTTTTCTTGGTGGTGGGTAGGATTTTATTGGATAAAAAATGAAGAATTGGTTTTGGCTCCATTTCAAGGGCCGATAGCTTGTACTAGAATAAAGTTTGGCAAGGGCGTTTGTGGAACGGCTTGGAAGGAGAAAAAATCTCAGTTGGTTCCCAATGTGGAAAAATTCCCTGGACATATCGCTTGTAGTTCTGCTACCAAATCAGAAATCGTAGTTCCTGTTTTTGATAAGAATAGGAAAGTCGTAGGCGTTCTCGATGTGGATAGTGAGCAGTATGGAACCCTAGACGAAACGGATGTATTTTATTTAGAAAAGGTAGCAGAGATAGTTTCTGCGAAAATTTAAACACAAGTTTAAACTTTATTCTTTTTCTTTAATAGTGAATTTCTCGTAGCCTGCGTAGGGTTTTAGGTGCCCCTGCTGCCAGTTGGAAATTAGTAGGCTTTCTAGATATTCATCATCTCTGTATTTGTGTGGGTTGTATTCCTTTTTAAGGTCTATATCAGCCACATTTCCTTTTACATTCCATAGAAAAGCATTAAAACCGCCTTTGAGTTCTTTTATCAGCTCATAGACTGTTTTTCCTGTGGAGCGGTTCATGAGTTTTGCGAAAATCTGCCCTTCGGAGGTGGTCAAATCCCTTAATTTGGTTTCGTATTGCGAAGCCAGTTCTTTTTGTTTTTCTCTTATATGTTTTCTTTTTTCTCCTCCTTTCATATCTTGTATATCGGCCTGCAAACTGCGGTATTGTTCTAATGCAGTGAGGAATAGAGGATACACACGAGAGAGTTTTTTGTTAAGGAAAAAGTAATAATTTCGGTCAAGCTGGTTGTTAAATTTTGGTTTTGAGCTAAGGTATAGTTCATCCATAATGACTATTCGTTCTCCATCGATTTCATAAACTTTGGCTTTCAGAACATTGTCATAATAATATTCTTTTCCATGTTCATCTATTAACATTTCTGTATTGGGTTTCTCCTGAGCATTTAGAATAAGCCCGAAACAAATAAAAAATAAATAGTGTAGTTTATAAAAAATCATTACTTTTACATCAATTTTTAATTTATTCAACAATACAAAAATCATTCCTTTTATGGCTAAATTTAAAAAAGAATCGTTAGAATTTTTAGAAAAATATTTAAATACTGCTTCTCCCACAGGGTTTGAGCAAAACGGGCAGCAACTTTGGTGTGACTATATCAGCCCTTTTGTGGATAAAGTGGAGGTGGATTATTACGGAACAGCTTACGGAATTATCAATCCCAAGGCTGAGTTCAAAGTCGTGATAGAAGCCCATGCCGATGAAATCTCTTGGTATGTGAACTATATCACGGATGATGGATTGATTTATGTTATTAGAAATGGTGGTTCAGACCAAGTCATTGCTCCATCTAAAGTGGTAAACATTCATGGTAAAAAAGGCGTAGTGAAGGGAGTTTTCGGCTGGCCTGCTATTCATACGAGAGCCAATCAGAACGAGCCAACACCGAAATTGGACAATATTTTCATTGACTGCGGTGCGACTACCAAGGAGGAAGTGGAAGAACTGGGCATCCATGTAGGCTGTATGATTACTTATCCAGATGAGTTTTTTGAGCTGAATGACAGATATTTTGTTTGTAGAGCGTTGGACAATAGAATGGGAGGTTTCATGATTGCTGAGGTGGCTCGTATGCTGAAAGAAAACAAGAAAAAACTGCCGTTTGGGCTTTATATTACCAATTCTGTTCAGGAGGAAATCGGGCTTCGCGGAGCAGAAATGATAGCAGAGCGCATAAAACCAAATATCGCGATAGTTACGGATGTTACCCATGACACTACCACTCCGATGATAGAGAAAAAGAAGGAGGGCGACCAAAAATGTGGAGCAGGGCCTGTAATAGCCTATGCACCAGCAGTGCATCACAAAGTGAGAGATTTGATAATAGAAACTGCCGAGAGAAATAATATTCCATTCCAAAGAGCAGCCTGCAGTAGGGCTACAGGAACGGATACAGACGCCTTTGCTTATTCTAATGGAGGGATTCCATCGGCACTGATTTCCTTGCCGCTCAGATATATGCATACGACGGTAGAAATGGTGGATAAGAAAGATGTAAGCGATATTATAAAATTGATTTACAATACTTTATTACAAATTAAACCTAAAATAGACCTAAAATATTTTTAGTAAAAATTAGAAAATTATGAAAATTAATCTTCCAGATAAACTGTACTATTCCATTGGAGAGGTGGCATTGGCTTTCGGGGTCAATGCATCACTGCTCCGCTATTGGGAGAAAGAATTTCCTATTCTCAATCCTAAAAAGAATAAGAAAGGAACCCGCTATTTCACGCCGGAGGACATTAAAAACTTGAAGATTATTTATCATTTGGTCAAGGAAAAAGGCTACACGCTGGATGGAGCCCGTATTGCGCTGGTAACCAATGATAAAATAGAGGAAAGTGTAAATATCATAGAACGGCTTGAATTTGTTAAAAGTGAACTAAATAAGCTAAAAAATTCACTAATTGACAAAGAATAGGTATAAATATATTGTTTAATTCTAAAAAATAGTTTTATATTTGCTATCCAAAAAAAATATAATAAATCATTATGGAAGTAGTTCAACAGAAGAAGGGACATCCTAAAGGACTTTACCTCTTGTTTTTTACTGAGATGTGGGAGCGTTTCAGTTATTATGGAATGCGTGGGATATTAACACTTTTCCTCACAAAAACTCTTGTGGAGGGAGGTTTAGGAATTCCAGAAAAATCTACGATGCTTATATATGGACTTTTTACAGGTTTTGTATATTTTACCCCGCTTATTGGGGGCTGGTTGGCAGATACTTACATCGGACAAAGGAAAGCAATTATGATTGGCGCTTTAACGATGATGTTGGGACAGTTTGCTCTTTTTGGAATAAAAGAATTTAGTTTTTTAGAAAGTTCAGCTCCTATTAATTGGACTATGTTTGGCTATACAATATTAGAAGCGGATGCTCCTATTGGTTTATGGTTAGGGCTTTTACTTCTTATTATTGGTAATGGATTTTTCAAACCAAATATTTCAACTCTTGTGAGTGGACTTTATGAAGAGGGGGATAAACGAAGAGATTCTGCATTTTCCATTTTCTATATGGGGATTAATCTGGGAGCTTTCTTTGCACCTCTTGTAATTGGCTTGCTTACAAAAGACATTTTTGCAGTAAAAGAAGGAGGAAAAGTTATATCTTATGGCTATCAGTATGGATTCTTAGCTTCTGCTATAGGAATGTTTATTGGACAGATTGCATTTAGTTTCTTTGCTCCTAAATATCTTGGTAATCTTGGATTAACTCCAATAGCAAAAAAATCTGAAAATACAGAAAAAGAGGACAATAAAAAACCATTAACCAAAGTTGAAAAGCAAAGAATAGCAGTTATATTTATATTTTTCATTTTTGCAATATTCTTCTGGGCAGGATTTGAGCAGGCAGGTTCTTCACTTACTTTATACACAGATAAATACATTGATAGAACAATATTTGGTTATGAAATTCCTACGGAATGGTTTCAATCCGTAAATCCTTTATTCATAGTGCTTTTAGCTCCTTTATTTGCAATGTTTTGGGGATCAAAATTGGGACAAAAACTTACTTCTCCTCTTAAAATGGGATTAGGTATGATTATTTTGGGTATAGGATTTTGGTTTATGATTGGTGCCGTTGCAGAGAGAGGAGGTGATGATATAACAGATACTAATATAAAAGCTGGTCTTTGGTGGCTTGTAATGACTTATTTAATTCATACCATTGGAGAATTATGCTTATCACCAGTGGGTCTTTCTGTAGTGACAAAACTTTCTCCACCAAAATTAGCTTCTTTATTGATGGGAGTTTGGCTACTTTCATCATTTGTGGCAAATATTGTAGGAGGTGTTGTAGCTTCAAAAGTCGAAGCAATGGGAGCAGGAAGTATATTTACCTATATATCAATATTTGTAATAATATGTGGAATACTTTTGATAGCACTAAACAAGGTGCTGTTGAAAATGATGCATGGAGTGAAATAAATGAAATTTTGTTAAATAAAGTATAAAAGACCGTTAAATTTCGGTCTTTTATTTTTTCAAAGAAAAAAGTTTTTATATTTGTCGTTTATAAATTTTAGTATTCTAATGAAAAAAATAGCAATTGTATTTTCTGTGTTTTCATCAATGTTTATGATGGCACAGGTAAACTGGATGAGTATGGATCAGGCGCTGGAAGCACAGAAAAAAACGCCGAAAAAGATAATGATTAAGTTCTACACAGACTGGTGTTCTATGTGCAAAATGATGGATAAAAATACTTTTTCCAATCCTGTCATTACAGAATATATCAATGATAATTACTACGCAGTGAAATTCAATTCCGAAGGGAATGAAGATGTAACTTTTCAAGGGAAAAAATTCAACAATCCAGAATTTAACCCAAAAAGAAAACCTACTTATGGAGGCGGACCTCAGCACCAGTTTGTAACTTATTTCGGTGTGAAAGGATATCCTACCACGGTTTTCCTTGATGAAGACCAAAAGCTTTTGACAGGGCTTGTGGGTTATTTTAATCCAAGAGACATGGAAGCGTATTTGGCTCTTTTTGCGACCAATGAATTTAAAAAAATAAAAACTCAGCAAGAGTGGCAGTCTTACAGAGAGAAATTTAAACATAAAATTAAAAGCTAATCTTTATGAAAAAACTAATTTTCTTGATGGGGATTTTTGGGATGAGCCTTCTTCACGCTCAGAGTAATATCCCTGAAGCTCAGAAAGGAGTGGAGTACGGCGCGGGCGTTCCTGAAAATATTACCTATAATGTGCAGTCTATAGACCAGGTGATAAAGTCTTTGAAGAAGAAAAACGAGATAGATAGAGTAACCATCAAGGGAAGAGTAACGGCAGTTTGTCCTAAAAAAGGATGCTGGGTTACATTAGAAAACACTCAGAATGTAGAGGTTTTCGTGAAGATGAAAGATTACGCTTTTTTCCTTCCGCAGAATATTGCTGGTAAAACTATCCTGCTGGATGCGAAAGTAACTAAACAAGAAACTTCCGTGAAAGAACTTCGCCATTATGCCGAGGACGCAGGAAAATCAAAAGAAGAAATCGCAAAAATCACAAAACCAAAAGTAGAAATACGAGTTTTAGCAAACGGAATCAAAGTCATAGATTGATAATTTTTTAAGTTAAACAAAAAAGCACTCCAAAAAGGAGTGCTTTTTTTATTAAATATCTTTGGGTTTCTTCTTCACGAATAATGTGAGTAAAAATCCTAAACATAGCAGAACCAGCCCAATAATGTAGGAATAAACCCCTGCCTGCTCTTGGAAATAATCTTTCATATAAGCCGTAATCTGTGGGCCGATAAGTCCGCCTATTCCCCAGCTCACCATCATAATTCCGTAGAGAGAGGCCATCAGATTAGGGTTGTATTGTTCCTTGACCAAAGAAGGCATTACCCCAAGGCTTCCGCCATAACACAATAAAACCAAGCAAACACCCAAGAAAAATACAATAGGATTTTGAGTAAAAATAAGGACAATGAAAATGCAGATTTCTATCAAAAAAATCATTCTAAAAGTCTGGATTCTTCCCACTTTATCAGACACGCCACCCCACATAAATCTTCCAAAACCATTGCACAGAGAACTTATCCCTATCAGCGTAGCGCCGTGCTGCTCCAGCTCTGTGGCGTCTGTCATTCCCTCAGCTCTGAGATAATCTTGTAATAAAGGCGACTGGAATGCGATGAAAATCATCCCAGCAATCACACTGAACATGAAAAACAACCAAGATGCAATGTATTCACGCTGGATAATGGTTTTATAAATTGCTGAAAATGAGATTTCTGCTGTGTTTTGCGAAATGGTGTTTTTTATGCTTAATTGATAAGTAAATATCGGCAAAACAATCAGCAGCATACAGCCAATTGCAAGGAAAGTAATGGCCAGATTTTCCTCAAATAAATTCAAGAAAAACGGTGCTAATATTTTAGACATGATTAAAGCGCCCAGCCCAAACCCTGTGACCACCAGCCCAGTAGCGAGACCTTGTTTGTCTGGAAACCAGCTCGATACGGCCACCACGGGTGTTACATATGCCATTCCTAAACCTATCCCGCCGATAAAACCGAAACCGATGTATAGTAAAGGTAAAATCTCTAATTTTAGAGCAAAATAAGAAACGATATATCCCAGCCCATAGAGCACAGCTCCCATAGTAGCGAGGTTTTTTAGTTTGAACTGATGAAGTTTTGCTCCACACCATGCCGATGTCAATCCCATCATCAAGTTAGAAATACTGAATGCCCATGCCGTTTCTCCCTGTGTCCAGCCATACGCTTCACTGACAGGCTTCTGAAAGAAACTCCATGCATAGACCGTTCCCAAAAATAAATGGGTAAGAATAGCTGCAACAGCTATGAACCAACGATTTTTATTCTCCATATAAAATAATTAGGGCACAAAAATATATAAATAAATTGAAACGAAAAAAATGTAATTCTTTCAGGATTTTGAAATAAAAATTACCCTCAATAATAGAGGGCAATTCGCAATTTTAAATTTATAAATGAAAAAACTAAACTTTTATTCTGCTATCATTTCAAAGTCTCCTTTTATTTGAACTTTGTCGCTGATCATCGCTTCTGGATATCCTCCACCGACACCGAAATCAGAACGCTTGATAACTCCTATCACTTGGTATCCGTAAGTTTTTTTCTTACTCATAGGATTTACGACCATTCCTTTGTACAGCATATTTACGGTAACAGGCTTAGTCACACCATGAAGCGTAAGGTTTCCAGTTACTTGGTAAAGGTTTTTCTTCATCACTTTGATGCTGGTTCCTTGGAAAGTCATCTCTGGGAATTTTTTCACATCAAAGAAATCTTCGTTTCGGAGATGGTTATCCCTTGCCTCTATGTGCGTGTTGATAGAATTCACATCCACTACAAAATTTATTTTAGAGTTTGCGAAATTCTTTTCATCAACATTTATGCTTAGGGCAGTTTTCTCAAAATTTCCTGTAATTTCGCTAATTCCCAAGTGCGTTACCGAAAACTGTATTCTGCTGTGCGCAGGGTCTGATTTTAAAGCATTTTGGGCAAATGAATTTACAGCCATTAGACCCATAAATAATAATGATGTTATCTTTTTCATATTCGTTAATTTTATTGATGCAAAGATATTGTTAATAACTATTCAAAAAATTGATTTATGATAAGATTTCAAAATATTTTTGCCTAAAATTAGCCAATCTCTATTCCGTTTTCTACCTTTTCATCAGGCGTCACGAAAGATAGCTTGCCATCTGGTTTAGTTGTAAGCAGCAGCATTCCTTGGGATTCTATTCCTCGGATTTTTCTTGGAGCGAGGTTTAGAAGAATCATCACTTGTTTTCCGATGATTTCCTCAGGGCTGAAACTTTCTGCAATTCCTGAAACCACAGTGCGAACATCCACGCCAGTATCTACTTTTAGTTTTAGTAATTTATCAGCTTTTTCTACCTTTTCAGCTTCTAAAATTGTAGCGGTTCTAAGGTCTATTTTCGTAAAATCATCAAATGAAATTTGTTCTTTCATAGGGTTTGCGTTAGGATTGGTTTTTTGGTTGTTTATTTTCGTGTTTTCCAGCTTTTTGATTTGAGCCTCTATCACATCATCTTCTATTTTAGAGAAGAGCAGCGGCATTTCATTGATCTGATGCCCCGTCGGTATAGGCGGCGTGTTTAGAACTTCATACCAGTTTTTGTTTCCGAGATTTAGTCCAGACTTCATTTTTTGAGAAGTAAAAGGTAGGAACGGCTCACACAAATACGTTAAAGCTCCAGCCACCTGTAATGCGCAGAACATCTGTGTTTTCACGCGTTCAGGATTGTCCTTTATCACTTTCCAAGGTTCTTCATCTGCAAGGTATTTATTTCCTAATCTTGCTAAATTCATCATCTCGGTAAGGGCATCACGGAAGCGGAATTCATCCAAGTTTTTACCGATTTTTTCTGGAATTTGCTGCATTTCGTGGTAAAGGTCTTTGTCCACTTGCTCAAATTCATTAGGCTGAGGAATGATTCCGTTGTAATATTTTTGGGTAAGAACCGTCACACGATTGATGAAATTCCCAAAAATCCCTACCAATTCCGAGTTGTTTTTGGTCTGAAAATCTTTCCAAGTAAAATTATTATCCTTTGTCTCTGGGGCCGAAGAAAGCAGTGCGTAGCGCAGTGCATCCTGCTGGTCAGGGAAATCTTCTACATATTCGTGAGCCCATACAGCCCAGTTTCTCGAAGTAGAAATTTTATCATTTTCAAGGTTAAGGAATTCAAACGCAGGGACATTTTTCGGCATGATGTAGTCTCCGTGAGCTTTCATCATCGATGGGAAAATGATGCAGTGGAAGACAATGTTGTCCTTCCCAATGAAGTGAATAAGGTCTGTTTCTTCATTTTGCCAAAAATCTTTCCAGTTTTTGCCGTTTTTCTCTGCCCATTCTTGCGTGAAAGAAATATAACCGATAGGTGCATCAAACCAAACATAAAGCACCTTGCCCTCTGCATTTGGAAGTGGAACAGGAACGCCCCAGTTTAGGTCACGAGTCATGGCTCTTGGTTTTAGTCCGTCATTGAGCCAAGATTTTACTTGTCCATATACATTAGGTTTCCAGTCGTCCTGATGCCCTTTGATAATCCATTCGTTCAGGAAGTTTTCATACTCATTTAGAGGAAGATACCAGTTTTTAGTTTCCTTTAAAATAGGCGTGTTACCGCTGAGCATGGATTTTGGGTTGATAAGTTCCGTAGGTGAAAGGGTAGAGCCGCATTTTTCGCATTGGTCGCCATAGGCGTTTTCGTTGCTACATTTAGGGCATGTTCCTACGATATATCTGTCGGCAAGGAATTCTCCTGCCTGTTCATCAAAAAATTGTTCAGAAATTTCTTCCTCGAATTTACCTTTGTTATAAAGGTTTAGAAAGAATTCTTGGCTTACTTCATAATGTTTTTGGGAAGTCGTTCTGGAATATTCATCAAAGGAAATCCCTAAATCAGCAAAAGATTTTTTGATGATTTCATGATATTTGTCCACCACATCCTGCGGAGTGATGCCTTCTTTTTTTGCCCTGATGGTGATGGGAATTCCGTGTTCATCAGAACCACAGATAAAGGCAACTTCCTGTCCCGTATTTCTCTGAAATCTTGCATAAACATCAGCTGGGATATATACACCCGCTAAATGCCCGATATGCACAGGTCCATTGGCATAAGGCAGGGCAGCGGTAATCATTTTTCTCTTTGACATATAATTCCTTATTTTTTGCAAATATAAGGATAATTGACCTATTTTTTGGTAGTTTTTATTTATGAGAAATAACAGTTTTTGTACATAAAAGATGAAAGGCAGGTAGCGTTTGGTTATTCAAAATGTAAAATAGCGCGGCTAAATCTTGATTATCTTTGAAAAAAAATTACCTTTGTATCCGTAAAATCAATAATTATATGAAAAGAGCAATTGTGTATTTGGGAATGATTTTGATGAGTCAAAATCTATTTTCTCAGGAAGAAGAAAAGGAACAGCTACAAGTGGAAGAACCAAAACAAGAGGTTTCTAACAAATTATCAAATTTCACTATTTCTGGATATACGGAGGTTTTCTACTCGTATGATTTTAATCAGAGAGCAGACCACATCAGACAGCCGTTTTTCTATACATTTAACCGACACAACGAGGTGAATGTAAACATCGCAAGGCTGAAAGCAGAATATGCAACAGACAATATGCGTGCTAATATAGCCCTGATGGCGGGGACTTACCCAGAAGACAATTTATCAGCAGAGCAAGGAATGCTGAAACTGGTTCAGGAGGCGAACATCGGGTTTAGAATTTCTAAAACCAAAAACCTATGGATAGATGCTGGGGTGATGCCATCTTACATCGGTTCAGAAGGAGAAATCAGCAAAGATAATCTTGCTTTGACAAGAACCATCGCTGTAGCACAAGAGCCTTTCTTCATGACAGGGGCGCAGATTACCTATATTACAGATAATAATAAATGGACTTTCATGGGAGGAGTCTATAACGGATGGCAGATAATCAAAAGACAAAACAGCAACACAAAATTACCAGCATTTGGGGCGAGAGTGGCTTACCAACCGAATGAAAATTGGTTCTTCAATTCTTCTGCTTATATAGGAAAAGACCCTGCTACGGAAACTAAAATGAGATATTTCAATAATTTCTATACGAACTATAAGGCGAGTGACAAGTTAGAATTCCAGTTCGTGTTTGATGTTGGTGCAGAGCAGTCTGCGGAAGGTTCTAACAAGCACTACTTCTGGTGGTCTCCTAACATTTTGGCGAAATATTATTTTACGCCTAAATTCTCTGCAGCGGGAAGAGTAGAGTATTTTGATGATTCTAAAGATATTATGACTTTCGGAGGAGGACAAAGATTCCAAATCTGGGGAGCATCAGTAAACTTTGATTATTTAATCAACAAAAACTTGATGTGGCGTTTGGAGTTCAGAAACTTGCAGTCTAAATACCCTATTTTCCAAAAGATAGACCAGTCTCATCCAAATGTTAAGAATAACTTCTTCATTACCACAATGTTAGCTGCTTGGTTCTAATAAAATTAAAAATGATATAACAAAAATTCCACTTCATAGAGTGGAATTTTTTATTTTACCAAGTGATGCAGAACATGGTTTCTCCTTTGTTTACGGGAGGAGTTCCTATTTTGTAAAGAATCATTCCGCTTTCTGGCGTGGATATTTTTTGAAGTAAATTTCCGAACTCATCCGTAATGTAGCCCAAATCTTCGCCTTTTTTCACTTGTTCGCCTGCCTTGTGTTTGCTGTGAAAAATCCCGCTTACAGGCACTTTTATATAAGTTTGTTTTGTGAAAGTCTTACGAGAAGCAGGTTTTTTATACGGCGCCGAAGAATACATTTTCATCATTCCTATCATGTTGTAGATGGATTCTTTCAGCATTTTTACTTCATCAGCTCCGTTTACTCCGAGTTTTCCAGCTTCTAGGCTCAGCGCAGCGACATCATTCTGAACGGCTTGTTTAAAGGCATAAAGCGCTGGTTCTGTTTTAGTAATGTTATAAGGATAACTCACGATATAGGGCAGTACAGATGCCTCTGAAAGTTTTAGGGCTGTTTTGGTTTTTTCAGCGGAATCCTTGTTGTCATAGTAGCAGACAAAAGGAACCAAATCCTCATTGGCATCGCCTCCGTGAATATCCAGAAAAACATCTGAAATAGGGATAATGTTTTTAGTGATGTAATTTGCAATTTTTTCCGTGATGGTATCGTTTTCTTTCCCAGGGAATGAGGTGTTTAGGTTTTTCTTGTCCGTAGGGTTCAGGTAAGGGACACGCTCATAGAAAGCACCAATGTTCGTTATGGGTAAAATTATCAGCGTTCCTTTTAGTTTGGCTGGGTCTATCTCTTTCATTAGTTTCTGAACCGCCATTATAGGAGGATATTCGTATCCGTGGACTCCTGCCAAGATGGTGAATACAGGTCCTTTTTCCTTTCCATTGATGACGGAAATGGGAATGTAGTGGTGTGGATTTTCCTCGTTAAATTTAATTTTTAAATCAGTTCTTTTAGAAGGATTATTTTTAATGATAGAAACGATGTCTTGTGATTTCATAAAAACAAATAACGAGAGTAAAGAAAACTAAAAATAATTTTTTCATGCAGATAGGTTTATTTGATTCCGTCGGGATTTTGTTTGATAAAACTATCCCAGCTGGAATAAGAAGCGCTTTTTTCCGTTTTATTAGAATTAAAATAATGGCAAACCGCCACCGCAAGTCCATCGGACGCATCTAAATATTTGGTCGGAAATTCTTTGAGACCGAGCAGGTTTTTCAGCATAGCGGCTACTTGTTCCTTGCTGGCGTTTCCATTTCCTGTTATCGCCATTTTTACTTTCTTGGGCGAATATTCTGTGATGGGAATATCACGATATAGGCTGGCTGCCATAGCTACTCCCTGCGCTCTCCCGAGTTTCAGCATACTCTGCACATTTTTTCCATAAAAAGGCGCTTCCAGAGCGACTTCATCAGGATGATATTCATCAATGAGTGCTAGGGTTTTCTCAAAAATATATTTTAGTTTTGTTTCGTGGTTCGGGTATTTTTTTAGCACAAGTTCGTGAATGGAGACCAGCTCCATTTTACTGCCCTTTGTAGAAATGATACCAAATCCCATCACGGTGGTTCCTGGGTCTATACCTAAAATGATTTTTTCTGCTGTCATATCCAGAGTAGTGATTTTTTTGAACTTGTAAATATATGATAATCAGATTTATTTAATTCTGAATTTAATGTAAGTGATGGTTTTTCCTTTGGAAGAGAAAAGCTCCTCGTAGTAGGTTCTCACTTCTCTGAGCAGTGGTGTTTCTGGGTCGTATTCAGGCGCACCATAGATGTCGTGGTGAGCGGATAAAATATCGTGTCCGAGTCCTTGTAGCAGTCCCAGAGTGTATCCATGCAGAAATTCAGAATCCGTTTTTAGGTGAATTATAGCGTTTTTCTTTAGGATTTTTTTGTATCGTTCTAGGAATTCAGGATTTGTGAGCCTGTGTTTGGTTCTGCGGTATTTTATCTGTGGGTCTGGGAAAGTGATCCATATTTCATCAATTTCTTCTTCTCCAAAAAAATGCTCTATCAGCTCTATCTGCGTTCTCAGAAAAGCCACATTTTTCATTCCCAAAGTGTGGGCTTCCTTTGCACCGAACCAAAATCTCGCCCCCTTTATATCTATCCCGATGAAGTTTTTATCAGGGAATGCTTTTGCCATATTTACAGAGTATTCTCCTTTTCCGCAGCCGAGTTCTAGGACGATGGGTTTATCATTTTTAAAGAAATCCTGTCTCCATTTTCCTTTTAGATAAAATCCATTCAGAGCCTCCTCTCGTGTGGGCTGAATTACATTCGGAAGTGTCTTGTTTTCGGCAAAACGAGCCAATTTATTTTTCCCCATTTTATTACAATTAAAGACCGCAAAAGTAGAAAAAATACCGATGAGAAAAAAGAAAAACAATAAATACTGACTAGTGTCATGTTTTTGAAAAAAGATGATATTTTATTTGTAATGATAAATTTTAAATGTTACTTTTGCGGGAATTTTTAACAAGAATTGAAATGAAAGTATTGAAGGTAGTTTTATCATCGATGATTTTATTAGCCCAATTATCTTGCTCCAAAGGTGCAGGAGAGGCTTCTTCAAAAGAAACAAAAGAAGGAAAAAAGGAGGCGTATTTTTCATATGAATTTAATGACGGTGCGGATACTTTGGTCGTGAATGTGAATAAAACGCCAGAGAAGGCAGTTTTGTTTTCCCATTTTATGACGGAGATGTTTTTGGCTTTAGGTTTAGGAGACAAAATAGTAGTGGCGACAGAGGAAGGGCCTATTTTACCAGAGTATAAAGAGGCGTATGATAAGATTCCTGTAAGACTTAAAGGACATCACGCTATTTATTCCAAGGAAGAGTTTTTGCTTTCAGGAGTGGATTTCGTTTCTGGATGGGATGGAGCAATCAAAGCAGAGGCTACGGGAACACCACAGGAGCTTATCGATAAAGGAATTTATCCATTTATCGCAAAAGCAGTGAGGGATAATGAAACTCTTGAAACGGTTTATGAGGATTTCTATACTTTGGGAAAAATTTTTAAAGTAGAAAAAAATGCAGAGAAAGTGGTTTCTGAAATGAAGGCTAAACTGGAAAACGCACAGAAAAACTTTGTAAAAAAGGAAAATAAACCAAAAGTTTTGGTTTTCTCAGTTATTGAAAACGGATTGTATATTTCCGCAGGACTTACTACAGATTTGATAAACAAAGCAGGAGGTCAGAATGTTTATGCAGACCAGTCGGCTGACCATGTGTTCGTATCATACGAAAGTTTAGTAGACAGAAACCCTGATATCATTATAATAGCAGACATGGAGGGAGAAGGGCGCTCATCTTATGAGGATAAGAAAAAGGCGCTGAAAGAACACCCAGCTCTGAAAAATCTACCAGCAGTAAAGAATGATAATATCCATAAAATAGCTTTGGAGGATATTTCGCCAGGAGTTAGGAATATAGATTTTATAATTAAATTAAATAAATTGTTGTATGAAAAGTAGATATCGATTTGGAGTCGTATTTTCGATATTGTGTGTGGTTTTATTTATATTATTTGTAATGGCGATAGGGGTGATCACCTCTAATCTAGATGCAGAAACAGCATATAAAATAGCAGTAAATAAAATAACAGGAACAGAGATTTATGAGCCATACTGGCCACTGACACATGAAACTATAATCTGGGAGGTGAGACTTCCAAGGGTTTTGTTATCCATAATTTGTGGGGCGGGGCTTGCTGTCTGTGGTGTGCTGATGCAGTGTGTGACCAAAAACCCTATTGCAGACCCATATGTGCTTGGTTTAGCATCAGGAGCATCCACGGGAGCAGTGTTTGTCATTGTTTTGGGAGGAGGCGCTATGGGGCTGGCATCTGTATCTACGGGGGCATTCATAGGGACATTGATATGTAGTGTGCTGGTTTTCGTGATAGGAACAGAATACGGAAGAAATACTTCTACTACGAGGCTGATTCTCTCTGGATTGGCTATATCTACTATTTTTACGGCGCTTACGGATTTGATAATTTCTTTAGCGAAAAATGCGAGCCAAGTGAAAAGTGCATTGTTCTGGACTATGGGAAGTTTGGGAGGTGCTACTTGGGAACTACTTCCTATTCCTTTTGTGGTGCTTATTTTGGTGATTTTCGTGGTTTTAGGATTGTCTAAATCATTGGACTTGTTGCTTTTTGGAGATGAAAACGCTACGATGCTAGGGATGAATGTTAATTTGATGAAAACTTTTATAGTTATCGTAGCATCATTGCTAACCTCTGTTTTGGTATCAGCAACTGGGGCGATAGGATTTATGGGGCTGATGGTACCGCATATAGCGAGAATGCTCTGTGGGAATAAACATGTAAGGCTGGTTCCTATGGCAGCTGTGATAGGAGCAATTTTCCTGCTCTGCTGTGACCTTTTTGCTAAGAATGCTTTCTATCCGAAGGACTTACCGATAGGTATCCTTACATCACTTATAGGAGGGCCGTTCTTCCTTTGGATGCTCATGGACAAGAATTACTCATTTAAATCAGGAAAATAATGGAGAAGCTGAGAGTAGAAAATTTGAATTTTAAAGTAGGTAAAGTTGAAATCCTAAAAGGCGTATCATTCAGAGTAAAGGAAAATTCTTTCGTGGGAGTGATAGGACCGAATGGTTCAGGGAAATCGACGATGCTGAAATCTATATATGGAGTAAACAGACCGACAGGGGGCAGTATCTTTTTTGATGAACATGATTTGTTTCAGCTATCAGGAAGAGAAAGAGCGAAAAAAATAGCAGTTTTGGCTCAGGAATCTGGAGGTCAGTTTGATTTTAGCGTTCAGCAGGTGGTAGAAATGGGAAGGTATCCGCACAAAGATACACTAGAAAACTATTCTAAAGAAGACCTAGAAAAAGTAGATAAAGTACTGCACGAAATGAAGCTAGAGGACTATAGAGACCGTAGTTTTAATACCCTTTCGGGGGGGGAGAAACAAAGGGTTTTGATAGCAAGACTTCTAGTGCAGGAGAGTAAATTCATCATCCTAGATGAGCCTACGAACCACTTGGACATAGGGCATCAGATAGAGATTATGAATATCATTAAGAACATGGGGGTTACAGTTCTTTCGGCAATTCACGATATGAATATAGCGTCTATATACTGTGATGAGCTGGTTGCGATGAAAAAAGGCGAAGTCCTATTGCAGGGGCCTACGGATGAGGTGCTTACGCCAGAGCTGTTAAAGGAATTATTCGATGTGGAATCTGAAATACATAATATCAACGGACGCAGACATATAATATACAATCCATAGAATACTAGTTTAAATCAATAATAACTTTAAAAATTATTAAAAAATGGTTAGAAAAATTCTAAGCACAGGTTTTGTATTGGCTTCTATCGGGCTATATGCACAAGCTGTGATTACAGGGGAGGTGCATGATACTTCAGGAAATGCTATTCCAAATGTGAAGGTAAGTTTTGAGGGTTCTACTACAGAAACAATTACCGATGACAAAGGGAAATTTATCATCAATATACCATCCTCAAAAGGAACGCTGACTTTCTCAGCAGAAAATTTTCATCCATTCAGTAGAAGCGTAGGAGCGAATACTCCTGTAGTCTATGTAGTGATGAAGGAGGGTTCTAAAGAAATACCAGAAGTGGTGATTTCTACACAGAAAAAATTAGAAGTTAATAAACTAAACATAAAAAACTTAGACGCTCCGATGACTGTAAATGTGCTTAACCGTGCAGTATTACAGAAATGGAATATTAACAATATAGAGGAAGCATCTAAGATGGTTGCTGGGGTAAATCCAGTGAAGCAGTTTGCTGGTTTCCAATTCTTTAACATAAGAGGGTTTGATAACTTTGTGGTTCTATATGATGGAATCAGAGACGAAAGACATACGATTACTCAGAGTGCTCCTGTTGCCAGCTTTGCCAATGTGGAGAGAGTGGAGTTCTTGAAAGGGCCTTCTGGTGATATGTTTGGGCATTCTGCATTGGGTGGAATTATCAACATTATTAGAAAAAAGCCAACTTATACTACTCAAGGAGAAGCGAAATTCACCATCGGAAGTTACAATACATATAATGTAGAAATGGGAGTAGGAGGGCCTATTTCTAACAAGCTGAGATACCGTGTAGATGCAGGGCTGATGAATACAGATGGCTTTAAAGGGATAAAGGAAAAGAATTTCAACTCTTCTCTCATGCTACAGTATACGCCAGACCACCAAAATACATTGGAGTTCTTTGCGCAGTATAACAATGACCACTATGGAGCAGATGCTGGTGTTCCTGCAACAAATGATGGAAAACCTTATGACTGGATAGATCCTATGATAAATTTATCTGATAAGCGTGACTATCTGAAAAATGAGAAAAAGGAATTCTATCTGAAATACAAACATAGATTTGATTTCGGAGGAACTTTTGACTACAAACTTTCCTACTTTGATGACACATTGGATTATTTGATGGATGAAGTTCTTTTTACAGATAAAACAACAAAAACTCTATCTAGAAAAAATGGACCATACCACTTTAAACATGTTACAAGACCATTGATGAATCAGCTTGACTTTAGTTTTGGATTCAATACATGGAGCTTCAAACATAAGATGATTGTAGGGAACACTTTCTCTTACTTGGATAGAAAAACATGGAATGGAGATGTTACAGAGGGGACAAGTGGTCAGAATATTCCTATCGTAGACCCTGTTCTTGGGATGGGAGAGAGAAGAGTGGATATAACTAAAGTGAAAAGTATAGAAGAAATCGTTACAGGATTTTATTTTCAAGATTGGATAGAATTTGCAGAAAGGTTTAAAGTTTTACTTGGAGGAAGATACGATTATTTTGATGGAGTATATGATGATACAAGGTTAATAACAGCACAGCCTAACCTTAAAAAAGAGACTCATCATAATTTTACTTATAGAGCTGCGCTTTCATTCCAGCCAATTAAGAATTTCATGACTATTTATGCATCTTCTTCTAGTTTCTTCAAACCTACTCGTCCTCATGACCATAGAACAGGAAAAGTCTTTAAGCCAGAAGAAGGAATACAGATGGAAGCAGGTATCAAATTAGAAAAGAAAGACAGACTAAATGTTACCATTTCAGGATTCTATATAGAAAAGAAAAACCTTCTTGTGGGACACAATGTAAGAAGCCAAGTAGGAAAAGCGTATTCTAGAGGATTTGAAGTAGATGCAGACGCAGAAATATTCAAAGGTCTTTACGCTAAGGTAGGGTATGCATTTACTGATGCATTCATAGGAAAGCAGGAACCAGAACCAGGACAAGTGGATATCTCGCATAACAAAACTCCATGGACGCCGAAACACTCTTTCAGTGCATGGGCAAACTATGAGCCTCGTACATTTATGAAAGGATTTGGGGTTGGTTTAGGAGTCTTCTATACCGATGAAACATATAGAACTGAGAAGAATGACCAAGTTCTTCCTGCATACACTCTTCTAAATGGAGCAATCTATTATCAAGCGAAGAATAATATAAGAATAGGGCTGAATGTAGAAAATATTTTGAATACAACATATTATAACAACGCCCTTTCTAGCAATGATTTGGATTCTAATAATCCTGCAGACAAGCCATATCAGGCTACTTTCCAGATTAACCCAGGTAGAAATAGAAATTATAAACTGACGATATCATATTCATTTTAATAACTAATTTTTATCTAGAAACAGACTATTTTTCGGAATAGTCTGTTTTTTTAATTGTATATCATGATACAAAATAGAGTCATATTAGCGTTATTCAAAGGAAAAACCTTTATCTTTGTCAAAAATTAAAAATATATGGAGAAGGGAAATCAAATTTCACTTTGGGAATTGCTCTTTAGCGGACAGATGGTTACGAATGTTTTTGTGGTGGCTATGTTTGTCCTTGCAGTGGTCGTTTTGTATTCGTTTTTCGAGAAATATCTATCACTAAAATCGATGGATACAGAGGAAGATGATTTTTTGGATAATATAGCAGACTGTCTGTATGACCACCGCCTTGATTCTGCAAAGGATTTATGCAAAAGGATTTCTTCTCCAGAAGCTAGAATCATAAGAAAAGGATTAGAAAAAATAGACAAATCTTCATTGGAGATGTTTGTCACAATAGTCAATCAGAGAGAAACAGAAGTTATCCAACTGCGAAAAAACCTTTTTAAATTCAGCCTTTGGGCGAGGGTGGTTTTGTTCTTGGGAGTTTTAGGAACGGGTATATCTATCATTTTCTTCTTTTCAGGAGGTTTTTCGGATTTGTCCGATGAGCGTTTTTACACCTCGTTTTTTCCTGTCAGCATTGGAGCTTTGTTAGGAGGGCTCATTTATATATTTAAATTGATTTTAGGTTCACTGACATATAGAATAGAACTGGCACTGAAAATGGGAGAAAATAAATTTCTGGAAATCATAGAAGAAATTAAAAACACGAATTAAGATGAATAAGGTAAAAAGCATAGGATTGACAGCGGTTATCAGTATTCTGTTTGTAGGAGTGCTGCACATTATCCCTATAAATAAAAAACAAAGAGAAAAAGATGAATTGGCTAAAAATGTTTCGATAGAAGAGGATTTAGAATTCAGAGATTCTTTGGCTCAAAACATTTCATTGGATCCGCCTATGGTGGATGAAGTGCAAAATGTACAGCCACTTCCGCCTCAGCCTTCGGAAGCTCCTAAAAAGCAGGAAGTTCCTGTAGAGAAACCAGCTGAACCCGTGAAAGAAGAAGTGGCTGCATCAAAAGAACCAGCGGCTAATGAAGAAATAAAAAAAGAAGAGCCTAAGAAAAAAGAAACAAAAAAGGAAATCGCTGACGCAAAAACAGCCAAAACAAAAGAAGCCAACACTAAAAAAGAGGCTGAAGCCAAAAAAGAAGTCGTAAAGGAAAGCAAAATAGGTGTTGATAGGAAATTGATTTCAGGAATTCCAGGGACAAACAATTATAAAGGAAAACTTCCTGCCCATAGCGTGAAAGAAAAAGGTTCCATCACGATTTCTTATGTAGTAGATGCGAATGGAAGGGTGATTTCTGCCCAAAGAGTTGGCGGGCTGAGGTCTCGTAATGCGATAAATAACGCCATTACAATGGTCAAAAAACATGTAAAAGCAGAAAAAGGAAAAACACAATCCACAGGAACATATATGATTGAATTTAAATAAGCAATGAAAAATTGCTTATTTTTTATTTAAAATTAAGGTATGGAAGTAATAATTGAAATAATTATAAAGGAATTTCTTATTGATTTTCTTGGATGATTTTTCAGTAAATTTCTATAAGGATGAGAAACTATTTCTTTACATGAAAAGAAAATCAAAATGCGGAAAGTTGATAGGAGAAATATATAATGCAAGTGATGAACTTCTGCTCAGAGTAGAATCTTTCTTTTGGTTGGGAACAAAAATTACTTATCAGAATTTAGAAAAGCCTTTTTATAGAAAAGCATATTTTTTTCTATGAAAGGTTTATAATGAACCAAAAAGACAAAATAGAGTTGTTTTTCTTTTTGGCATATTATAGAATATATTGGAATAATAAATTTATTGCAGACACGAATGTTATCTACACATTCAAACATAATTTAAAATTAGAACTTTATTTTAATACAAATGATGAAGAACAAGTCTATTATTCTACTATATTTTTCTGTGCGGCCAATTTATTTATCAAATAAAATTTACTCTTTATACTTATATATTATGCTGACAAAAATTATTTTCATCAAATTTTAGAAAATAATTCCTACAAATTTTGGATTAAAAGCTGTTCCTTATTTCATTTTAAAGCCAAATTTATCGTAATCACATTATATTTTCTAACTAAATTTTATGCTAAAAGGAATGAAATAACCAATAAAAAATAGATTTTTTCAAGTTAAAACTAATCTTATTTTAAATTTTCCACGCTGCAAATCAGCGAGTTAAACGATTAAGTATAAAAAAGACAAAAAAGCGCTTGCGTGATAATGTAGGAATTTCTATTTTTGCAATCTGAATCATCCACG